>CAYXCT010000197.1:0-1388 GCA_964463435.1 uncultured bacterium
ATACGGACAAGCGAGGAGTGGAAGTGGTGAAGGAGCGACCAGCACCGAGGCCAGCAGCGCCGCGCAGAGCGGGAGAAGCGAGCATGCTCCTGCGACAGAGGGCCACGGGCGCGGCAGCTACTGAAGCCGAGGGGCAGGCGGGTTTGGGAAGGGCAAGCGTCTTCTGCTTTGGTCGGCTGGGCTTGCCAACTGCGCCGCCTGTTTGTTCTTTCCGACCGGGCAGGGCTTGCCGGCTCCCCAGGCCTCCACAAGGCCTCTGACATCCTAGCGAAGCGCTGCGCGCCTACGGCGTCTCCGCGCTTCGCGAAAGACGCGAGAGGATAGGATGTCTGGGTGTTCCGGCCTTGTGAGCCGGCAAGCCCTGCGCGGTCTTACGAGAGAATCAACAATTCAGGGGGGGCGGGTTCGCTGGCTGCGCCGCCGGAACAACCAGCCTACCGCTACTCTCGGGTCAGTCGCGCGATGCGGAGACGCCATAGGCGCGGAGCATCGCGCTAGGATGGAGATGGCCTTTGAGTAGGCTGGGGGGCCTGCCCCTCTTCCTGGGCGAAGATATATTCGGTCGGGGAGGGCCCACCGACCACGGGGCTTCCTCAAGGCCTTTGACACCCTAGCAAAGCGCTCCGCGCCTATGGCGTCTCCGCGCTTTGCGAAACACGCGAGAGGATAGGTAGGCTGGGTGTTCCAGCCCCGTGGCCGGTGAACCCTGCCCGCCCTGCACCCCTATTTTTCTATGATGACCTTCCACACCGGCTTGGCCACTTCAGTGACGCTGATCACCTTGTAGCCCTGCTCCGCCGAGCTCTTGGGCACGTTCTCCAGCGGCTCGCCCTCGGTGAGCAGCACCTCCAGCCGCTCGCCAGCATTGAGCTTGGACATGGCCAGCTTGGTCTTCACAAAGGTCATGGGGCAGTGCTCTTGGGTGATGTCGAGGACCTGGCTCATAGGAACAGCACCTCCCCCCCTTGCGCGAGCTCCAAGAAGCTCGCCACGCCCAGCACCTTCTTGACCTCGGGGATGAGGTCCTCTCTCTTGATGCCCAGGATGTGCATGGCCATCTCACAGGCGTAGAAATTGCCGCCCAGGGCCTTGGTGGCCTCCAGCAGCTCCTCCAGGGTGGCCACGTTGTTCTTGCGCATCATGCCTGTCATCAGCACAGGCGAGATGCCGCCAAAGTTGAGGCGCGAGAGGGGCAGCTTCTTGCGGCCGCCCATCAGAAAGTTGAAGAAGCGGTCCAGCAGGGCCTTGCCTATGAACGCCCTCCCCTGCTTCACCTTGATGCCATTCAGGCCCCAGAAGGTGAAAAAGAGGTTGACCTCATAGCCCACGGCCAAAGCCCCGCTGGCCAAAGTATAGGCCGCAATGGTCTTGTCAAAATCGCCCGAGAA
>CAYXCT010000197.1:1488-4340 GCA_964463435.1 uncultured bacterium
GATGCCGTGCTCTTCACCGTGCTCGAGGCAGCGCGCTGGGCCCCTTCTGGCGGCAACAGCCAGCCTTGGCGCTTCATCTATTCCCATAGGGGCTCGGCGAGCTGGGGCGCCTTCTTTGACCTGCTGCTGCCCGGGAACCAGCGCTGGGCCGCCTATGCCTCAGCCCTCATCCTGCTGGCATCCGAGACCACCCGGCTTCGCGATGGCCAGCGGGTGAAGGCCGCCAGCCATTCCTTTGATGCTGGCGCTGCCTGGGCTCAGCTGGCCCTGCAAGCTGAGAAGCTGGGCTGGAGCGCGCGCGCCATCGGCGGCTTTGAGAAGGAGAAGGCCCGCCTGGCCCTGGGCGTGCCCGATGACCTGTCCCTGGAGGTGGTCATCGCCTTGGGCAAGCCGGCAGGGGCTGCCATGCTGCCCGCAGACCTCCTGGAAAAGGAGGCTCCCACCTCCCGCCTCCCCTTGTCGGCGCTGGCCTTCGAGGGCCGCTTCCCCCAGCCAAGGGCGTTATGAAAATGCAGCCGAGCTGGCAAGCCTACGCGCTCGCCTCCGCCTTCTTCGCAGGCCTGACCGCCATCTTGGGCAAGGTCGGCGTGGCCGGCATCAACAGCAACCTGGCCACTCTGCTCCGCACCGTGGTCATCCTAGCCCTACTGGCCGCCATTGTGCTGGCGCGCGGCGAATGGGAGCCCATCAGCTCCCTGCCTGGGAGGAGCCTGCTCTTCTTGGTTCTCTCAGCCCTGGCCACCGGCGCCAGCTGGCTCTGCTATTACCATGCCCTCCAGCTTGGGCCTGCTTCGCGCGTGGCGCCCATCGACAAGCTGAGCGTGGTGGTGGCCATGCTGCTGGCCTTCCTCTTCTTGGGCGAGAGCGCCAGCTGGAAGGCCCTGCTGGGCGGCAGCCTTGTGGCAGCCGGTGCCGTGGTGCTCGCGCTGCCCTGATGCCCTGCAAAGGTTATGGCACCCCTCTTTGGCCCATCCCCCTCCCTCACCCACAAGGAGCCGACCATGTCCGCCGCCACCCAAGAGATCGACATCCCCCGGCTCATCCAAGACGGCAGGATACTCCCCCAATTCCAGCCCCTGGTCTCTGTCCGGCGCCGCGCCATCTTGGGCTATGAGGGCTTGAGCCGCGGGCTCCAGCCCGAGAACGGGGGCGTGATCCCGGCCGACCGCCTCTTCAGGGAAGCCTCAGCCGCCGGCCTCACCCACGAGCTGGATCAGGCATGCCGCCAGCGCATCTTGGGCCACTTCAGCTTCTTGCATCGCGGCGCCGCCGGCTCTGTCCTCTCTCTCAACATGGATGCGGCCAGCGCCATCGCGCGCTGGGCCGGCACCAGCGAGCTGGACGCGCAGGTGGCCCAAGCCGGCCTGACCGCCAAGGATATCGTCATCGAGATCGTGGAATCCGCGGTCGAAGACACGGCAGAGCTGCAGCGCTTTGTGCAGGCCCATAGGGAATCCGGCTATCTCATCGCCCTGGACGATGTTGGATCCGGGCATTCCAACCTCAACCGCATACCCCTGATACGCCCTGACATCATCAAGATCGACCGCTACCTGGTGGAGGGCATCCATCAGGACTTCTTCAAGCAGGAGGTGCTCAAATCCCTGGTCAGCATGGCGCGCCACCTGGGCACGGTCATCATCGCCGAGGGCGTGGAAACCGCCGACGAGGGCAGCCTGCTCTTTGGCATGGGGGTGGACCTCTTCCAAGGCTACTTCTTCGCCCGGCCCAGCGGAGCCCGCGAGCAGGATTCCGCCGCGGTTCAGGCGCGCATCGGCGAGATCAGCGCCCAAGCCAAGAGCCAGCAGATGCAAAAAGTGACGCTCAAGCGGATCAGCATGTGCCGCCGGAGGCAGCTGCTGAGCCTCGTCCAGGCCTCCCTTTCCCTGGAGAAGCCGCCGGACTTTGAGCGGGTCCTCACAGGGACTGCGCTGCCCCTGCAGACCGTGGAATGCCTCTACGTGCTGAATCTGGCCGGGCATCAGGTGACCAGCATGGTCTTCAACTCCGCGCTGGCCCCCCTCAGGCGCTCCTCCATGTTCCATCCCCTGCCCAAGGGGGCCGACCACAGCATGCGCGACTACTATTATTTCCTGGCCGATGAGACCCCGGCCCAAGTCTTCTATGTCACCAAGCCTTACATCTCCATGACTACTGGCATCCCCTGCGTCACTCTGAGCGCGCGATTCAAGGCCGCCGATGGGCAAGACTACATCCTCTGCCTGGACGTGAACGAGCCTCTGGCGTCCATCCCTGCCTCAGCCGAGGAATCCTAAAGCATGCTCAATTTTGTTGCAAAGAATCCAGGCATATGCTATTTATCTTATAGACTTAGTAGATAATAGTTTCTGCTCCGTCCGCTTTGGTCACCTCTGGACATCCAGAGGCAAATCCAAGCGGAATCAGGAGCCAATGCAGCAGTGACGAAGAGAAGACTCTAGTCCTGCACCGCTAAAAAGCGGTCAGGGCTTTCATTTCAAGGCCCTGGCGTTTTGCCAGGGCCTTCTTGCGCTTCGCCACCCAGTGGCGGCCCCAGCCCCGGGGTTCGGGGCAAAACCAATGCCTTCCTACTCATAAGGAGGAATATCATGCCCAGCTTGAAAAATCTCGGGAAAAAGCTGCTATTCCGCTCCCGAATAAAGAAGGAGTTCAAGCTCGAGAATGCAGGCTTTGACACCAAAGCCATCCATAGCGGCAACACCATTGACCAGACTCGGTCGCGCGCGCTGCCCATCCACCGCACCGCGGCCTATGTCTTCAACAGCGCCGAGCAGGCCGCCAACCTCTTCGGGCTCAAGGAGCTGGGCAACATCTACACCCGGCTCACCAACCCCACCAATGACGCGCTGGAG
>CAYXCT010000198.1:0-4317 GCA_964463435.1 uncultured bacterium
AGATGAACCCCTTCCTGGGCCTGCGCGCCATCCGCCTGTGCCTGGCCCACCCCTACATCTTCAAGGTGCAGCTGCGCGCCATCCTGCGCGCCAGCCACTTCGGCAAGCTCAAGATCATGTTCCCCCTGGTCTCGGGCCTGGAGGAGCTGCGCCAGGCCCAGGCCCTGGTGCGCGAGGTGAAGCAGAACCTGCAGAAGCGCGGCATCCCCTTCGACCCCAAGGTCGAGATGGGGGCCATGATCGAGGTGCCCTCGGCGGCCATCACCGCCGACCTGATGGCCAAGGAGGTGGACTTCTTCTCGGTGGGCACCAACGACCTCATCCAGTACACCATGGCGGTGGACCGGGCCAATGAGCGCATCGCCTACCTCTATGACCCGCTGCACCCCGCCATCCTGCGCACGCTCAAGATGATCATCGACGCGGGGCACAAGGAGAAGATCTGGGTGGGGCTGTGCGGCGAGATGGCCGGCGACCCCTTCTTCTCGCTCATCCTGCTGGGCCTGGGCCTGGATGAGTTCTCCACCTCGGCGGTCTCCATCCCCGAGGTCAAGCACATGATCCGCTCCGTCAACTTCAAGGATGCGCAGGCGCTGGCCCAGGACGTGCTCGCCTTCAGCACCTCGCGGGAGATCCGCGACTACCTCTCCAAGAGCGTGGTCGGCAAGCTGCTGACGCCGCTCTAAGCAAGCCCCGCCATGCCCTCCCGCCGGCTGAAGACCCTGCGCTGGCTGTCGGCCCTGGCGGCTGGCGGCCTGGTGGCCCTGCCCTTGGGGGCCTGGCTCTTCTTTGCCAGCAGCCTGGGAACCTCCCTGGTCAACCGCGAGCTGGCCCGCAATCTCAAGGGCATCTTGCAGGGCGAGGTGCGCTTTGGCAGCGCCTCGACCAACCTGTTCACCAGCATCACCCTCCGCGACCTGCTCATCCTCTCAGACAGCCAGGGCCTCAAGCTGCCGGTGGCCACCGCCGACAAGGTCAGCATCCGCTTCCATCTCTGGGGGCTGCTGCGCGGGCGCATCCGCCCGCGCGAGGATGTGGACCTGATCAGGGTGGAGGGCCTCAAGGTCTTCGCCCTGCGCGACCCGCAGGGGCGCCTCAACATGCTCAGCCTGCTGAAGCCCGGGGCCCTGGCCCCGCGGCCCGGCGCCAAAGCCGGGGCCGCCGCCCCGCTGCTGCCGCTCACCCGCGTGGAGCTTGCGGATGCCGAGGTGGTGTTCAGCGACCAGCAGCGGGGCTTTCGCGCGCTGCTCACGGGGCTGAACGGCGAGCTGGACACGCGCCAGGCCCCGCTGATCAAGTTCGGCCTGCGCGGCCGGAGCCAGGAGAGCCCGCGCGACAACCTGGCCCTCTCGGGCACCGCCGACCTGGCGGCCCACCGCCTGCGCGCCGAGCTGGACCTGCGCCAGGTGCCCCTGGAGCGCTACCTCAACTACGCGGTGCGCGTGCCGGCGCTGCGCTTCTTGGCGGGCAGCGCCGACCTGCGGCTGCAGGCCGACCTGGGCCAGCAGGGGCTCAAGACCGCTGGCCGCGCCCGGCTTCGCGGCGGCAAGGTGCAGGTGGCGGGCATCTCAGCCCCGCTCAGCGGCCTGGGGGGCGAGATCGGCTTTGATGCCGACCGCATCGAGTTCCGCAAGGCCCAGGCGGTCTTCCTGGGCAGCCCCTGGTCCATCTCCGGCGAGCTCAGCGGCCTCAAGCACCCGGTGCTGAGCCTGGCGCTCTCCAACCCGGCGCTGGACCTGGCCAGCCTGGCTCGCGAGGTGCGCGGCTTGAGCCGCACCGCGCTCTCCGGCTCTGCCGCCCTCTCGGTCTCGGTGAGCGGCAGCATCCTCTCGCCATGCGTGGAGGGCACTGTGCGCTGCCCGCGGGCTGAGGCCTATGGCCAGCGCGTGGAGGGGCTGAGCGCCAAGCTCACCATCGCTCATGGCGCGCTGCGCCTGGAAGGCCTGCAGGCCGACCTGCAGGGCGGCCGCCTGCAGGGCCAGGGCGAGGTCCGCTTCGCCGGCCCGGGCATCCCGCCGGGCGGCCGCCTGGATTGCCAGGCTCTGCTAAAGGGCTTCCGGCTGGCCCAGGCGCTGGGGCCCTGGGCTGGCCTGGTGCCGCTGGACGGCGCTGGCGATGCCGAGCTCAGCCTGCGCGGGCCCGTGGCCTCGCCCCGCCTGGACATGAGCATCGCCATGGCCAGCAGCACCCTGGCGGGCCAGCCCATGGGGCCGCTGGAGCTGAAGGGAAGCCTGGCATCCCGGCGGCTGGAGGCCAGCCTGGATGGATGGCAGGGCGGCATCCGCGGCATGGGCATCTTGGACCTGGGCAGGGAGCCGGCGCTGGAATGCCTGGACCTGGCGCTCACGCGCCTGCCCCTCAAGGGTTTGCTCGCCAGCCTGGGCCAAGAGGGCGCGCGCCTGCCCGCCGGCGCGGCCAAGGCCCTGGCTTTGCTGGGGCCCGGCTTTGATGGCTTCTTGGGCCTGAGCCTCTCGGCCCAGGGCTTGCTCAAGGACCCGGAGCTGAAGGCCCGCCTGAGCCTGGAGCAGGGGCGCTGGGCCATCCGCCAGGGCGATGCCTCCACCAAGGAAGGCCAGCCCCTGGAGCTGGAGGCCAGCCTGGCGCTGGAGCTGAAGGGGCACCGCCTGCGCCTGGGCGGCGACCAGGGCTGGGCCCGCCTCTTCGCGGGCTGGCACCGCAAGGGCCTGGAGCTCAAGGCGCGCGGCGAGGTGGGCGCGCGGGGCTTGGCCGCGGGCGATGCGCTGGACCTTGAGCTAACGGGCGACCTGGCAGGGCTGATGGCCTTGGGCATGGTCGAATCCGCCCAGGGCCGCGTGCAGGGTCAGCTGTCGCTGCGCGACGAGCAGGGCCAGTGGCAGGCCGAGGGCGGCCTGCTGGCGAGCGGACTGGGCGCCCGGCTCAGCAAGTACTGCTCGTCCCTGGAGCACGGCAGCCTGGACCTGGCCTTCCAGGGCCGCCAGGTGCTGGTGAAAGACTGCTTCATCCGCGCCGGCGGCACGGTGAAGGGCCAGGGCAGCCTGGCGCTGGGGCCGGAGGGCCTGCAGGGCAGCCTGAGCTTCAAGACCGACGAGGGCGGCATCCTGCTGGACCGCTGGGATGAGGTGGCGCACGGCTCTGTGGAGCTGGACCCGCTGACCGTGGAGCTGGGCGGGCTGGGCCAGCCCAGCCGCTTGAGCGGCCGCATCCTGCTGCACGACGCCACCCTGGCCTGGGGAGGCGGGGGGCAGGGGAGCGGCCAGCCGGCCTCGCGCCTGATGCTGGACCTGCGCCTGGGCCTGGGCGACCGCGTGTGGTACCGCAAGGGCGTGGATGACGGCATGCCCGACCTGAACCTGGACCTGGCCCACAGCGCGCAGGAGCTGCTCGACTCCTACGAGGGCACCTTCCGCAAGCCCACCTTCGACCTGGCGTTCAAGCCCACGGCCGAGGACCTGCGCATCCAGGGCCCGCTCTCGGACCTGCGCCTGGCCGGCAGCCTGGAGGTGCAGCGCGGCACCATGAACCTGCTCAACAACGACTTTCAGATCAAGAGCGGCGCGCTGGCCTTTTTGGGCACCCCCGGCGCGCCGCCCCAGCGCTGGCGGCGGGGCGACTTGACCGCCCTGGCGCTCACCAAGGTGGTGGCCCCCGGCCGCCAGGGCCGGCCGCCGCGCACCTACTGGATCACGGTGCAGGCCCAGCCCCTGGATGACGAGCAGCTGGAGGCCCTGGGCTGGCCCAGCGCCTTCATCAACTACTATTTGAGCTTCAGCAGCAGCCCGCCGGTCACCTTCACCAGCGACGGATCCTCCAACGACCCGCAGAAGGAGACCAGCGCCATCGCCTCGCTGCTGGTGCTGGGCGACGACCTGGGCCTGGCCGCCGCCAGCGCGCCGGGCGCCGCTGCCGCGCCCAGCGACTTCGATGCCTCCGGGTTCCTGGCCAACCAGGGCCTGCGCTACCTGGCCACCATGGCCGGCCGCTTCGTCAGCAAGGGCGCCCACAGCATGGCCAGCAGCCTGGTGGATTACTTCCGCTTCAGCCCCCGCTTTGACTATGGCAGCAGCGCCTCCAGCCCGGTGTCCGGGGCCGGGGCCAGCGGCGGCCAGGGCTCCTCCTCCAGCTCGGGCGTGCGCTTCAAGGATGTCTCGCTGGAGGTGGGCAAGGACATCACCGAGAAGCTCTACTTGAGCTTGCAGGGGGTCTTCTTCAACCAAGTGGATTACAGCGAGACCCAGCTCTATGCCACGGGCGTGGACGACACCAACCTGGTGTGGCCCAGCTATGGCGGCCGCTTGGGGCTGGAGTACAGCATGGGGCGCAACCGCCAGCTGGTGG
>CAYXCT010000199.1:0-4302 GCA_964463435.1 uncultured bacterium
TGCCAGCCTGGCGGCGCTGAGCGAGCATCCCATCAGCCATGCGATCATGGCATCCGCCCAGCAGCGCGGCCTGGCCTTATCGCCCGTGGAAGGCTTTGAAGCCAAGCCTGGCCAGGGCATTCAGGGCCAAGTGCAGGGGGTGGAGACCCATGTCGGCAGCGCCGCCTTCTGCCAGGCATCGGATGCCGCGCTCTTGGCCAAGGCCGGGGAGCTGGCCGGCCAGGCCGCCACCGTGGTCTGGGCCAGCCAGCCAGGCCGTTTGCTGGGCCTGCTGGCCGTGGCAGACCCCATCCGCCAGAGCACGCCGGAGGCCCTGGCGCGGCTCAAAGCCCAGGGGCTGCGGGTGGTGATGCTGAGCGGCGATGCGCCAGCCACGGCCCAGGCCGTGGCCAGCCAGTTGGGGCTGGAAGAAGTGCGGGCCGGGCTTTCGCCCTTGGATAAAGCCGCCGCGGTGAGCGGCCTGCAAGCCCAGGGCCTCAAGGTGGCCATGGCTGGCGATGGGGTCAATGATGCCCCTGCCCTGGCCGCGGCAGAAGTAGGCATCGCCATGGGCACGGGCACGGATGTGGCTAAGCTGAGCGCCGGGGTGGTGCTCATCCAGGCGGACCTGCGGAGCATCGCGCGGGCCGTCACAGCCTCCCGCGCCGTGCTTCGCAACATACGGCAGAACCTGGGCTGGGCCCTGGGCTACAACGCCCTGGCCGTGCCCGTGGCAGCCGGCCTGCTCTACCCCTTCACCGGCGCGCTCTTGAGCCCCATGCTGGCCGCAGCGGCCATGAGCTTGAGCTCAGTGAGCGTGGTGGGCAATGCCCTGCGGCTGAGGAAGATGCGCGGATGAGGCCGGGCAATGAACAAAAAAGAGCGGGCCGCGAGGCCCGCTCTTTTTTGTTCTGAAAGCTCTGCTTACTTGCCAGCCGGGGCAGCCGCGGCCGGGGCAGCTGCCGGCGTGTTGGGGCGCACCTTGGCGTTGTGCTTCTTGCGGTAGATCTTCTTGCTCTCCTTGTTCTGCTGGCGGTTGATCTGGCGCTTCTCCTTGGCCGTCAGCTTGCCGCCATTGGCGGCCCGGTCAGCCTTGATCTCCTTGCCGATGGCCTTGTGCTCGCCTTCGACATTCTTGGCCTCGCTCTTGGTCAGCTGCCCGGAATCCACTCCCTGGTCGATGCGGGCCTGCTGGTCAGCCTGGCGCTGGTCGACTTCCGCAGCCAAGACAGGGAAAGACGTGGCGAACAGCATCGCCGCAGCGACGCACAGCTTGGTGGTCTTCATGATGGCCTCCTGCTGGGTGAATGGGGTTGATGCTCTGCCTCTATGCAAAGCAAGGCCTATGCCAGGCCAGGAGCCTTAGGAATAAAGCCTTTTCCCGGCTTGTCCCCATGCTTGGCTGCGGCATTTTCGCCCCAGCGCGGCAGGCTCGCCCCATCAAGCCGCGCTCAAGAGCACGCCATTGCCAGCCGGGTCGCGGGCCAATAGGCCTTCTGGCAGCTCTTGCAGGTTGAACCCAGCAGCCTTGAGCCGCTCAGCCACGATGTCGCGCGCCCGCAGGCTCGGCAGCTCCAGGCTGAACCAATCCAGGCCGCTGGCATCCAATGGCGGCTGGGGCGCGCCCTTGCCATGCCAGATGTTGAAGGCGATGTGGTGGTGGTAGCCGCCGGCAGAGGTGAAGACCGCCTGGCGCGGGTATTCGCCCGTGATGTCCAGGCCCAGCAGCTCATGATAGAAGCGCCGGCTGGCAGCCAGGTCGGCCACATGCAGGTGCACATGGCCCAGGCTGGCGTCCTGCGGCAGCAGGCCGTCATCCGCGCCCGGCGCATCCGCCAGCTCCATCAGGCCGTCCACATCCAAGGGCAGGTTGCCCAGGCTGATGAGCTCTTCCAGCCGTCCCTCCCATTCAGCGCGCGGCTTGTCCCAATTGAGCTCAATGCCGTTGCCCTCCGGGTCAGGCAGATAGATGGCCTCAGCCATGCGGTGGTCCACCAGGCCCTGCAGCGGCACCTCAGCCTTGGCCAGGCGCTTGAGCAGCAGGGCGAACTGCCGGCGCTCAGGGATGAGCAGGCAGAAATGGTAGAGCCCGGCCCGGTCATGATAAGCGCGGGACTTGGGCTTGACGCTCAGGCGCAGCAGCTCCTTGCGGCCCGCTCCCAGGCTGGCCTGGAGGCGGTCTTGGCTGATGACCTTCAAGCCGATGACCTGGGTGTAAAAGGCCACTTGCCTATCCAGGTCTGTGACCCACAGCTTGACCAGGCCCAGATGCGTGGCTTTGGGGAGCAATGGCCTGGTCTCAGGCTCTTTGGCAGAATTGACCATGGCAGTCTCCAGAAGGCGGGTGCTTGTTTAGTTCCAACCTTAACTAATTATACGGGCACTCCCCTTTTGGGGTTTGCCGCAATGCCTAAAGGATGTGCATGACCCGCAGGCGGTCATCCAGCTGCACCGGGCTGGTCCTGGCGCCAGGATGATGGGCTTTCAGCACACGAGCAGCCTCGGCAATGGCAGCCTCAAAGCCGCCAGCCAAGTCGCCCTTGGCAGCCTGCTCCAAAAGCCGGTCGCGCACGCCCTTCCAGGCCTCATCGCCCACCAGGGCGTGGATGCCGCCGCCAGCCAGCACCACCACCTGCCGCTCCTCCAGGGCCACGAAGATGAGCACGCCATTGTCCGCCGCGGCCTTGGCCAGGCCATAGCGGTGGAAGGCAGCCTCAGCAGCCAGATGGGCGGCATGCTGGCGCGCATGGAGCGGCAAGAGCAGGCGCCGCACCCAGGCCAAGCGCGCCAGGCCCCATCCCGCGAAGAGGCAGGCCGCGATATCCACCGGCTGGATGCCCCAGCTGCCCCAGGCCAGGATCAGCGCGCCCAGGGAGAGCTTGGCGCTCCATAGCAGAGCCAGCAGGATGAGCCCGCAGAGCAGGCTGGTGTTGGCGTGATTGGCGCAGCGCAGGGCCACCACGGGCACGATCTCCGCCGTGGTGCTAGCCTCGGCAGCCTCCACCGCGCGCTTCACCCTCAGCCGCGCCTCATGCCCCAAAGCCGGATGCATGCTCTTGTCCATCACCAGCCTCCTGAGGCGCCGCCGCCCGAGAATCCGCCGCCGCCGCCGGAGAAGCCCCCTCCCCCTGAGTAACCACCGCTGCCGGACCCGCTGCTGCCGAGCATGGTGCCGGCCATGAACCAGCCCAGCCCGCTGCCGCGGCGCCTCCCGCCAAAGAGGCGCAAGCCAAGGAACGCCAGGACGATCAAGGCCTTGATCGCCAAGCCCAGGCCCACCCGGCGCACCGGGGCTGGCCTGGCCATGGCGGCCATGCCAGGCAGGTCCACGCCCAGCTGGCCTGCGATGGCCTGGCAGCCAGCCAGCACGGCGCCGTCATTGTCCCCTTCCCGCAGGCGCGGGGCCATCACGTCATTGATAATGCGGCTGCAAGCCGCGTCAGTCAGGTCGCCCTCCAGGCGCGAGCCCACCTCGATGCGCATGCGGTGCTCAGAGGGCGCGATGAGCAGCAGCACGCCATTGCCCTGCTCCTTGCTGCCCAGGCCCCAGGCCCGCGCCACCTGGATGCTGGCATCTTCTATGCCCGCGCCATTGAGGCTGGGCAGGGTGAGCACCGCCAGCTGGAACTTGCCCTGCTGCCAGGCCTGGCTGAGCGCGGCGTTCAGCTGCGCGCTGGCATCGGCAGACAGCATGCTGGCCAGGTCGGTCACGGCCTGGCTGGGCTGGCTGGGCACGCCCTGGGGCAGGCCATCCGCCATCAAGGCGGGGGCCAGCGCCAGGCACAGCAGCAGGGCCAAGCGGCGCATCAGAACTTCACTTCCGGAGCCTTCTCATTGGCGGCCTTCTCCTCAGCGGGCAGGTCCCACTGGGCCATCTTCTGATAATGGAAGAACCAGCTGTTGGTCAGGCTGGTGGGGAACACGGTCACCTGGTTGTTGTAATTCTGGATGCTCTCGATGAGGTCCTGGCGGGCGATCTTGATCCGGTTCTCGTTGCCCTCCAGCTGGGCCTGCAGGTCGCGGTAGGCGTCATTGGCCTTCAGGTTGGGGTAGCTCTCGGTGATGGAGAGCAGCTTGCCCAGGGCCTGGCCCAGCTCGCCCTGCGCCGACTGGTAGGCCTTGACCTGCTCGGGCGTGCTCTTGCTGGGGTCGATGCTGATGCTGGTGGCCTTGGAGCGGGCCGCGACCACCGCTTCCAGGGTCTCGCGCTCATGCTTGCTGCTGCCCTTGACCACGCCGATGAGCTGCGGCACCAGGTCAGCCCGGCGCTTGTACTCATTGGTCAGGTTGGCGGCCTTGGCCTCCACGTCGTTCTTGGCCTGG
>CAYXCT010000200.1:0-4292 GCA_964463435.1 uncultured bacterium
AGCCAAAGTAGTAGTAGCTGCTGCTGTTGAGCGCCAGCCAGGGGTCATAGGCCGGAAAGGTGGAGCAGCGCAGCAGGGCCGAGAGATAGGTCATGCCCAGCGGCTCGCCGCCGCCGTTGTAGCCCTGGCCCGCGATGTCGTGCACGTTGGGCGCCAGGGAGCGCAGGAGCACGAAGAAGAGGAAGGCGCCGGCGAAGAGGGCCTCGGCCGCCAGCACCTGGCCGCGCTGGCGCTGCCACCAGGCGGCAAGCTTGGCGCGCCGGCGGCTGGCCAGGGCCAGGGCCGCCAGGGCCAGCAGGCCCAGCTGCAGCCAGAGCTGGCCCTGATGGAAGGCCAGGCCCAGGCGGCCGGCCCAGAAGGCCAGCCAGCTGAAGAGCAGCAGGCCCAGCACCTTGGCCAGGGCCCAGCCCTGGTCCGGAAAATCGCCCAGCAGCGCCACCGCGATGGGGGCGGCCAGCAGGGTGAGCAGCAGCAGGATGGCCCACCACAAGATCGGCGCCAGGGCCGCTGGGGCCAATGCGATGGAAGCGCCGCGCGAGAGCCCGATATTGGGATTGATGGCCCCTTCGGTGGCGTCCACCACCGGCTTGCCACCGCCCCGGGCCAGGGCGTGCATCTGGTCAGGCCCCATGCCTGTGCGCCAGCCGTCCGGCAGGCCCAGCTCAGCGGCATGGTCGGTGATGGCCTTCTGCACCGCCTGGCTGTCCAGGGGCCGAACGCGGCGGAAGAGCAGGGTGCGGGGGTGGTCGTAGAGCGTGAAGCTCTCATCCGCCCAGGCCAGCTGCGGCTTGTCCGGCGTGCGGCTGTCATCCACCTCTAGCCCGAAGACCGAGGGCTGGTTGCGCTGGTCCAGCGCGCGCTCAAAGCCCAGGCGGCCGGGGTCCTTGAAGAGCAGGTCGTAATAGGCGCAGGTGAGCGGGAAGCGGTCGCCCAGGCGCAGGTAGGTGCCGTAGGCGCGGGGATCGGCCAGCACCAGGATGTCGCTCTTGGAGACCTTCTCGCCCAGCTCATTGAGCTTGGCCGGGCTGTCCCACTCCACGATGTTGATCTGCCAGTTCTGGTAGGCGCCGGCATCGCGCCCATCCACCCACACCGGCAGGTCATCGCCCCAGCTCTCGTTGAGGATGACGGTGCGGCGGCCGTCCGGCTGCTGGGCCGGCACATTCTTGAAGAGCCACTGCGAAGCCGCCACCCAGGGATGCGGCCGGGTGTAGGTGCGCAAATAGCCGATGCTGTAGCCCAGGTTCCATGCCAGGGCCGCCAGGGCCAGCGCCAGGGCCGCCTTGCGCAGGGCGCCGCCGCGGTCCCAGAGCTGGGCCAGGGTGTGGGCCAGCAGCAGGCTCAAGGCCGGGATGAAGGGCAGCATGTAGCGGGCGAACTTGGCGAAGCTGAAGCCCACGGCCAGCAGGTAAGGCAGCAGCCAAGCCAGCAGCAGCCAGGCCCCGCCATCCCTGGCGGGAGCATGGGCCGCTGCCGCAAGCCGGCGGGCCTTGGCAAGGGGCAGGGCCCGCTTGGGCGCCGCTGCGGCCGCCAGCCGCAGCGCCTTGAAGGGCAGCAGGCGCAGGCATTGCCAGGCCAGGGCCAGCAGGGCCAGCCCGCCCAGCACTGGGCCCTGGTAGTAGAGGAAGAGGTTCTTGAGATGGAAGAGGACCGGCAGCGTGTCCCAGTACTGGCGCACAAAGGGCGTGCCATCCGGCGAGCCGGTGACCAGGATGTTCTGCTGCTCCTGCTGGTTGCGCACGAACTTGTCAAAATGGATGAGCGCCCAGGGCATGCAGGCGGCGAAGGCCAGCAGGCTGGCGCCCGCGGCCACGGCCAGGCCGAGGAGGGCGCGCGAGGCGGCGCTGGCATCGCGGCGCTGATCCCACCAGCTTAGGCCATGGGCCAGGGCGATGGGCAGGCAGAGCGGCAGCGCAGAGGTCTTGGTGGCCAGGGAGGCGCCCAGGGCCAGGCCGCTGAACAGCGACCAGCCCCAGCCGCCGCCCTGCATCACGCCGGCGGCAGCGTAGAGCACCACCAGGCTCAAGAGCCCCAGCAGGGGGTCCACGCAGAAGAAATGGGCCAGCTGGATGTGCAGGGGGGTGAGCGCGATGAAGGCCGCGGCCAAGAGGCCGGTGCGCCGGTCAAAGAGCTTGGCGCCCAGCGCAAAGGCCATGAGCACGGCCAGGATGTCCCACACGCCGGCCAGCGCCCGGCCCGCCACGATCACAAAGCGGTTCACATCCATGGCCGGGAAGGCCAGGTGGGCGATGTCCTTGGCCATGGCCAGCTGGTAGAGCGGCAGGGAGCCGTACTGCAGGCCCGCGGAGTCATCCGCCCCGGGCTCGCCCGGCCAGCTCAGCTGGGCCACCTTCTGGAAGATCCAGCGCTCATCCGGGTGGAACTGGCGCTGGCCGTACCAATCCGGCTGCATCAGGCGCGAGACCGCGGCGAAGAGCAGCACCACCAGCAGCAGCTGGGCCCAGCGGTCGGTCTTGAGCGCGTGGACAGCCTGCGCCGCGGCCCTGAGGGCGCGGCCCGGCAGCCCAGCCACCTTCACGCCCAGCTGCTCCCAGAAGCTGCGGCGGGCGGGGCGCTTGCGACGGCGGATCGCTTTGCGGGGCAAGGGACCTCCTCGTGTCAATAAGGCAGAGTGCTGCGGGTCAGTGGGTGCGCGAGAGGATGAGGCCGCAGGCCAGGGCCCACAGGGCCAGGTCCAGCAGCATGCTGCGGTCGGTCAGCAGCACCTCCTCGGGCCGGCCGCCCATGCCTCGGCGGTGCAGCAGGTACAGGTAGCGGAAGATGCCGAAGAGCACAAAGGGCAGGGTCAGCATCAGCAGGGGCTGGCCGCCCAGGGTGTGGGCGTTGAAGGTGAACAGGGCATAGCTCACCACCGCGCCGGCGGCGGTGATGGTGATCATCTGGTCCAGGAGCTCCACGCTGTATTCCTGCAGCGCGGCGCGATGCCCGCCCGCGGCGCCCTTGAGCAGGGCGATCTCCTGGCGGCGCTTGGCCAGGCCCAAAAAGAGCGCCAGCAAGGTGGCGCAGAGCAGCAGCCAGGCCGAGACCTGGGCATTGAGGGCCACGCCGCCGGCCGCGGCGCGCAGCACAAAGCCGGCCGCCAGCAAGAAGACATCCAAGATCACCTGATGCTTGCCCCACAGCGAATACAGCGCCTGCAGGGCCAGGTAGGCGGCGGCCAGCAGCAAAAAGCCCAGGCCCAGGCTGGCGGCCAGCGCCAGGCCCAGCAGGCCCAGCAAAAAGGCCAGGCTCAGGGCCAGCGCGGGGCTCACCGCGCCGCTGGCCACGGGGCGCAGCCGCTTCTCAGGGTGCTGGCGGTCCAAGGCCGCGTCCAGCACATCGTTGAGCGAATAGACCGAGGAGGAGAGCAGCAGGAAGGCGAGCAGGGCTTGCAGGGCCAGCAGGACGCTGGGCCCGTCGGTGAAGCGGCCAGTGAAGATGAGCGCGGCCAGCACCACCAGGTTCTTGGGCCATTGGCGGGGGCGCATCAGCTGCGCCAGGGCGGGCAGGCTTGGGTAAGGCCTTGCGGTCATCCTGGAAACCCCCTAAAGCGCCGCGCCCCCGGACGAGCCGGGGGCGCCGGGAAGGGCTGGAGCCTGGGGTTCAGCGCAGGTTGGGCGCGCTGGTGAGGCGGACGTTGTCCAGGTAGAGCACCGGGTCCACCGGCTGGTCCACGGTGTCCAGATAGAGGGTCAGGGCCTTGATGTCATGCACATCCAAGCGGGCCTCGGCTAGGCGGGTCACCTCCATGAACAGCACGCTCTTGCCCTTGGCCTTGATGAGCCCGGCCGTCTGGGTGATGGCGCTGTGGGAGTCGGTGACGCGCAGGTAGCCCTGGTATTCCTTGTTGTCAGGGTTGAAGACATCAATGGCCAGGAACTTGAAGGAGGCCCAATCCGTGACCTCCAGCTTGGTGGGCGAATCCGTGGAGAGGGTCATGCCGGCTTCCCAGGTCTTGGGCTGCTGGCCGGGCTTCTTGAAGTCGCCGGGCACGGTGAAGCGGGCCTTGGCCGCGAGCTTGCCCTGGGTGGCGTACTTGTTGAAGGGCTCCAGGCTCACATAGCCGCTGGTGATCCAGCCGTAGTCATCCACGGGCAGCTCAGGCTTCTTGAGGGATTCCGCCAGGTCATAAACCTGCCGGCTCACCGAAGGGTCGGGGGCCTTCTCAAAGCTGTCGAGCACCACGGCCTTGGCCTGGGACTGGGCCTGGCCGCAGCCAGCCAGCAGGCCCACGGCCGCAGCCATCACCAGCATCCCGAACGCGCGTCTGTGGCCCATCAGGAACCTCCAAT
>CAYXCT010000201.1:0-4265 GCA_964463435.1 uncultured bacterium
TTGTTGAAGCCGTAGCCGCCGAACTTGGCCAGCAGGTCGAAGACCTCCCCGGCCTTGGCGGCGTCCAGGCGGCGGGCCGCGGCGCCCTTGAGGAAGGCCTCGCGCTGGCGCTCCATGGCCGCGGGGTCCTTCTTGCTCATGGCGCGGCGCAGCAGGTCGGCCTGGGCCAGGCTCAGCCCGCCCACCGCCACCGCGATCTGCATCACCTGCTCCTGGTACACGATGATGCCGTGGGTCTCGGCCAGGATCGCGTCCATGGCCGGCAGGGGCGCCTTGGCCTCGCCGCCGCCGCCCCGCCGCCGCAGGAACTCATCGATGCCGGCCATGGCCCCGGGGCGGTAGAGGGCGCCCAGCGCGGTGAGGTCTGAGAGGCTCTTGGGCTTGAAGCGCTTGAGCAGGTCGCGCATGCCCGAGCTCTCCAGCTGGAACACGCCATGGGCCTCGCCCCGGCCCAGCATGGCATAGGTGGCGCTGTCGCCGTCCGGCAGGCGGTCCAAATCGGGCGGGTCCTTGAGCAGCGCCAGGCAGCGGTCGATGACCGAGAGCGTGCGCAGGCCCAGCAGGTCCATCTTGATGAGGCCCAGCTTCTCCAGCGATTCCATGGGGTACTGGGTGACGGTGGCCATGGCCGCCTCGCCGCCCTCGGCCTCGCCCTTCAGCCCGCGGGCCAGGCCCAGCGGCACATGCTCCACCAGCGGCTCGGGGCAGATCACGATGCCGGCCGCGTGCACCGAGGTGTTGCGGCACAGGCCCTCCAAGCGCTGGGCCAGGCCCCACAGCCGCTCCAGGCGCGCGTCGCGCGAGAGCAGGGCCTGCAGCTCGCGCGAGGACTCGCGGGCCTCAGCCAAGCCGGCGCCCGGGTCCTCGGGCATGGCCTTGAGCAGGGCCTCCACCTCGGCCACCGGCACCCCCAGCACCCGGCCCACGTCGCGCAGCGCGGCCCGCGCGCCCAGGGTGTTGAAGGTGGCGATCTGCGCCACGTTCTCCCGGCCATAGCGGTCCATCACATAGGCGATCACCTGGTCGCGCCCGGTGTCGGCCAGGTCCACATCGATGTCCGGGGGCGAGAGGCGCTCGGGGTTCAAGAAGCGCTCAAAGAGCAGCCCGTGGGCCAGCGGGTCCAGGGCCGTGATGCCCAGCAGGTACGAGACCAGGCTGCCGGCGGCCGAGCCGCGGCCCGGCCCCACCCGCACGCCCATCCTGCGGGCCTCGGCCACGAAATCCTGCACGATGAGGAAATAGCCCGCGAAGCCGGCCTGGGTGATGACCTTCAGCTCATGCTCCAGCCGGGGCGCGGCCTTGGCGCGCGGCCCGGGCTCGGGGTAGCGGCGCAGCAGGCCCTGCTGGCACAGGCTCTCCAGGTAGGCGGCCAGCGGCTCCGCGCCCGCGGGCGGGGTGAAACTCTCGGGCGGGGTGAAGCCCGGCATCATCAGGCGGCCGCCGGGCAGCTCCCACTGGCAGCTCAAGGCCAGCTCGGCGGTGCGGGCCACCGCGCCCGGGTCCCAGGCGAAGACGCGCCGCATCTCCTCCTCGCCCTTCAGGTAGAACTCGCTGCCGGGGAAGCGCAGGCGCTTGGGGTCGTCCATGGAGGCGGCGGTCTGCACGCAGAGCAGGGCGTCATGGGCCTCGGCATCGGCGCGCTCGAGGTAGTGGCTGTCGTTGGTGGCCAGGGTGGGGATGCCGGTGTCGCGCGCGAGCTCCGCCAGGGCGCGATTCACCTCCTGCTGCTCGGCCAGGCCGTGGTCCTGCAGCTCGAGGAAGAAATTGCCCTCGCCGAATATCGCCAGGTGCTCCAGCGCGGCCTGGCGGGCGGCGGGCAGCGCGCTCTTGCGGATGGCGGAGGGGATCTCCCCCTGCAGGCAGCCGGAGAGGGCGATCAGGCCCTGGCTGTGGGCCTTCAAGGCCTCGCGGTCCACGCGCGGCTTGTAGTAGAAGCCCTGCAAGAAGCCCAGGGTGGAGAGCTTGAGCAGGTTCTTGTAGCCCGTGAGGTCGCGGGCCAGCACCACCAGGTGGTGGGCGTGGTCCTGCAGGCCGTGGCCCGCGCGCTCAAAGCGGCTGCCGGGCGCCACATACAGCTCGCAGCCCAGCACCGGGTGGATGCCCCCCTTGCGGCAGGCGTGCCAGAACTCCACCGCGCCATGCAGGTTGCCGTGGTCGGTGAGCGCCAGCGCGGGCAGGCCCAGCTCCTTGGCGCGGCGCACCAGGGGCTCGAAGCGGATGGCGCCGTCGAGCAGGGAGTACTCGCTGTGCAGATGGAGGGGCGCGAAGGCCATGGGACCACCAGGAGGGCGCAAAAAAGGCGGCTTTTCAGCCGCCTTCATTGTGGCCCAAAGGGCCGGGAACGGTAAAGCCAAAACCGGGAGGGCCTAGGCCACCGCGGGCAGGGCCCGGCCCGGCAGGAAGGACTCGGCCTTGGCGCGGAACTCCGCGGTGGCCGCCTCCAGCTGGGCCCGCTTCTGGCCGAAGATCTCCTCGCTGCGGGCGCAGTAGTACTCGATGCCCTTGAGCAGGTTGGCGGCGTACTCGCTGAAGTACTCCTCGCTGCGGGGGGCCAGGCCCTCGGCGTGGCGCTTGGCCTCGCGCAGCAGGTAGTCCACGGTGATCTTCAGCTCGGCCAGCAGCACGTGCGGCCGGCCGGCAGCCTCGGGGCCGAAGAGGCTGCTGCGGCCGTAGATGTGGCCCACCATCTCCTCCAGGCTGGCCAGGCGCTTGAACCAGGCCAGGTTGGGCCCCGGGCAGACGGTGGTCAGGGTGGTCTTGTCGAGGCCCAGGCCGCGCAGGGCGCCGCCGCCCAGCTCCACGCAGATGCAGGCCCGCGCCATGATCAATTGGCGGGTGGCCTCCAAGAGCGGGGCGGGCAGGCCGGCCTGGCCCACCTGCTCCAGCTTGCGCGACTGGTAGTCGCGCGAGGCCGTGCACTTGGGGATGGGGCCGAATTCGGTGTTGAAGGTCAGGGCCGCCTGCGGGCAGGGGCTGCCGGGCTTGCCCTCGGCGATGCGCTTGAGCCGCATGACCTCGCTGCTGGAGCCGGTCAGGCACCAAAAGGGGATGCCCAGGGGGCTGGCATCGCTGAGCACGATCTCATCCTCGCCGGCCGCGGCCAGCAAAGCCCGGGTGGGGTCGTCCACCAGGCTGGCCTCGGCCACCAGCAGAAAGGGCGAGCCCCAGCCCACGCTCTGCGCATGGAAGGCCTTGACCAGCAGGGCATGCTCGGCCGCGGTCCCCACGCCGCCCTGCACGGTGAGGCGGAAGGGGGGCGGCACCTGGCCGACGGCCTGGCCGCGGGCCGCCAGGGCCTTGGCCCACAGCGCCTTCAGCTCGGCGTGCAGCACCGGCATGCGCTCGTTGAACTCCGCCAGGATGGGGCCCAGCAGCTGGCCCTGGGTGGCGAAGGCATGCCCCCCGCAGTTGAGCCCGCTCTCCACGCGGAACTCATCCACCCAGATGCCCTTCTTGGCCAAGAAGCGGCCCTGCACCTCAGCGCTGCGCCAGTCGCTGACCTTGAGGATGACGTGCTTCTTGATGGCCCCTTGGGCGTCGGGGAAGAAGTCGACAAAGGGGGTCATGGCCCCGTAGAGCCGGGGGTTGATGCCGGCTGAAAAGACCACGGCGCTGGCCAGGGTGGAGCGGGCGAAGCCCTTGAGGCCGGTGACGGCGTCGGTGGCCTCGGGCCCCAGCACCTCGCCGGTGGGCAGGATGCTGCGGTCCACCTTGGTCATGATGTTGACATTGATGGCCCCCGGCAGGGCGGCGGCGCGCAGGGCGTCTTCGGCCGCGTCGCGGGCAGGGCCGGCGGGCAAGGCCAGGCAGGCCCGCCAGGCCGCCTTCAGCGCCCCCTCGGGCAGCAGCTCAAAATAGCGGGTGAGCTCCGATCCGGGCTCCAGGGGCGCGGCGCGCAGGGCCGCGGACTTGATCTGCACCTGGGCGTCCAAGAAGTCCAGCCAAGCCGTGATGCGCCGGGCGCGGGCCTCCGGCTCCTTCTTGCCGATGGCGGCGAAGGCCAGGCCCAGGCGCTCCGAATGATGCCGTCGCAGCTTCTCCATCAGGTTGTCATCGCCCAGCGAGACCACTGAGCTGATGCCGAGATGGGCCACGCGCAATGGCGTGTCCATGGTGAAGCCGGTGCCCATCACCGGGATGTGGAAGCTGTGGGGAGTTGTATCGAAGGCCGCCATGGCGCCTCCTTTGGCATGCGAAACAGCCTCGAAGTGCGCCAACCTGGCGGAGACCCGGCTCAGGTGCGAGGGAGCTGAGGCGCTCCCTGG
>CAYXCT010000202.1:0-4142 GCA_964463435.1 uncultured bacterium
TGTTAACCTACGGAATCGATATTTTCAATTGGACCGATTTTCGGGGCTACCCGCAGCCCCACCAATTCAATCAAGCCACATTTCCAACAGTAATACTTATTAAATACTGGCAATTCGTAAAATTTGCCATTGTAGTGAGATTTTAAGTAGCTAAAATTCCCAGCTTTAATTTCTTTTACAATAGCAACCCGAGCCCGATAACCAACCAAGAACTCAACCCAAAGCGGCCCTTGCCGTAATGGCAACAAATAAACAATCCCGAGAATGAAAAGCATGATGATTGTGGCCCGTATTTTTGGAGGCTCTCTTAACTTTGAAAATACAGCTAGACTTATCATGTTCCACAAAATCACAGTCAAAAAAAGCAAAACAAGAGGTATACCGGCTAAAATAAAACCAAACTGTGCAAGCGGGAACAACGAAAAAATCCAATAATAAAACACAGCAATTAACAGCAAAGTAATGCTAAGAACCAACCCTATAGTTGAAGCCCAATCAAAACCTTTCCGGTGAAGATAAGAACCCAATTTAATCCAAAGGACCAATACACATGCTATGCCAACACCGGACTGTATAAGGACAATCATATCATCCATAAAATCCTCTCAGCGCCCAAAGCGGGCCTCCAGGTAGTCGACCACGCTCTCGCCAGGCTCCAGGCAGGCATCGGCCAGGGCCCGCAGGGCCGGGCCGGCGCTGGGCACGGCCACGCCATAGCCCGCGGCCTCGAACAGGCTCAGGTCATTGAGCCCGTCGCCGAACACGGTGGCATCGGCGCAGGGCTGGCCCAAGTGGCCGCAGAGCCAGCGCAGGGCGCTGCCCTTGTTGGCCTCGGCGTGCTGAAAGAAGACCACCTGCACCTCGCTCTGGTAGGGGTCATCCATGATGTCGGCCTGCACGCCGGGCAGGCCGCGGGCGAACATCAGCACCGGCTTCATCAGCTCCTGGTGGCCGCTGCAGCTGATGCTGGCCCAGGCCTGCTCAGCCGGCAGGCCGCGCTCAGGCATGGGGATGAAGTCCGGCTGGTCGCCGTGGCTCTGCACCAGCAGGTCCATGGTGCTGGGCCCGGGCCGCTTCCACCAGTAGCGGTTGTGGCTGTGGCTGGCCGTGGGCACGGCCACGAAGGGCAGCTCCAGGGTCTTGAGGAACTGCAGGATGTGGCCGCCCAGGGCCGCGCTCATGCCGGCCTCGTGCAAGATCTGGCCCTGCGGGCTGATGACCAGGGCCCCGTTGTTGACGATGAGCGGCAGGCGCGGCTTCACCGGCCCCAGCCCGTGCAGGGCCGAGGGCAGGGTGCGGGCCGTGGCCACGGTGAAGGGCAGGCCGCGCAGCACCAAAGCCGCCAGGCGCTCGGCCTCCTCGGGCAGCATGCCCGAGAGCCCGCTGAAGAGCGTGCCATCCATGTCCGAGACAAAGAGCGCCATCAGCCCCCCGCCTGCTTGGGCTTGTAGCCCAGCTTCTCCAGGGCCGCGCGCGCCTTTTCCAGGCAGTCGCCCTGCAGCTCCACGCGGCCCGCCTTGGCCGTGCCGCCCGTGCCCAGCGCCTTGCGCAGGGCCTTGCCCAATTCATCGCACTGCCGGTCGCTGGCCTGAAAGCCAAAGAGCGCGGTCACGGTCTTGCCGGCGCGGCCCTGCTTCTCGCGGCGCAGGCGCACCTCTTGCCCTGCCGGCGGCAGGCCGCCCGGCTGGCCCGGGGCCTGGCCCTTCATGAAGATCTCCGGGTGCGTCGAATACACCAGCTCATCCGCCATGGATTCCCCTTGCGCGCGCCCCTGCTTGCGGTATCATCTTCCGTTCGCGAAAGAACAGGAGGCAATCATGATCAAATATGTCAGCGGCGACATCCTCTACACCAAGATGCCGGTCATCGCCCACGGCGTCAGCACCGACGACGACTTCAAGGTCGGCCTGGGGCTCACCCTGCGCCAGGCCTATCCTGAGATGTACAAGGAGTTCCGCCAGCACCTCAAGGCCAGCCGGCCCAAGGCCGGCGAGTACTGGATGTGGCGCAACCCGGCCAAGTCCCTGCTGCAGCTCTTCATCCGCGACGAGGGCGCCAAGGCCAAGCAGAGCCATGTCAACCGGGCCCTGCACGAGCTGCAGCGCCATCACAAGGAGCTGGGCATCCACGGCCTGGCGCTCACGAGGCTTGGCGCGGGGCTGGGCAAGCTGGGCTGGGACGAGGCCAAGCCGGCCATCGAGGACCAGCTGGCGGCGCTCCCCTTCCCTGTCATGGTCTACGAGAATTACGCGCCGGGCAAGAAAGCAGAGTAGGGCGGGCCCGCGCAGCAACAGCCAAAAGCCTGGCGGCCAGCCGCCGGGCTTTTTTATGCTCAAGCCCCGGGCTGCCGCCTATGCTTCCGCTTCAACCCCCAAGTGCCCAGCCCCAGAACCGCGCAGGCCAGCAGCGCCAGCGCCAGCCCGCCAGCGAGCCCGCTCTTGGCCGGGGGCCGGCCCAAGACCAGGGCCGCCAAGCCGCCGGGGGCCGTTTTCTCGCCCGGCTGCCAGTCTGAAGCGCGGTTGCCCGGCGTGAAGCTGAAGCCAGCCATCACCTGCCTAAAGCGCTCCATCCGCCCCGGCCCGCCATCCACGGCCACCACCACCTTCATCACGCCCCGCCGGCCCAGCATGCGGGCATTGAGATTGGCGAACTCCTTGCCCTTGGCGCGCAGGCGCAGGGCCCAATCCAGGCGCTGGCCCTTGGGGTCATACTCGGGCTTGGCCGCCCAGCCCAGCAGCTCCACGGGGTCCCAGCCGCGCTTCTCGCGCTCGGCGTTGGACTCGCTGGCGGCCTCCTTTAGCTCGGCCCACAGGCGGTCCGCATCCAGCCGCGGCTGGCCCGCGGCCTGCACAGCGCCGATGGGCTCCCATTCAAAGATGACCCACATGCCGTCCTGGCGCGCGGCTTCGATGAGCACGCCCATCTCCTTGCCGTTGGCCAGGTTGCCGGTCTGATCAAGGAACTGCTTGCAGGAGCCGGCGGGCACGAACTTCCAGCCCTTGGGCACCCGCACCTGGGCCAGGCTGCCGATGCGGCAAAGAGGCCCGTCCTGGAAGTCGACCTTGGCCAGGGCGGGCATGGGCAGCAGCAGGCAGAGCATGAGAAGGGCCGCGAGCCTCAGCTTCAAAGGGCCTCCAAATGAAAAAGGCCGCTAAGGGCCTTTTCATGGTGTCTGCGACAGAGGTTATAGGCTCGAGGCCTGGGCGTCAATCTTCTTGCGGCTCACCAATCCTTCTTCTCCGGCCCGGGCTGCGCGGGCTTGGGGCTCATGGGCATGCCGGTCATCTGCTCGAACATCTGCTCCATGGGGTCCTGGCTCTGCTGCTGCCTCTTCTTGAGCGGCTGAAAAGCCTGGTCATAGCGCTGGCGGTCGTTCTTGAGCATGCGCATCATGGCCGCCACCTCGTCCTTGTTGAGCTGGGCTTTGGCCTGGCTGGAGCGCTGCTGGTCCTGGCTCTGGCCGCCCTTGCCCGCCTGGTCCTTGCCCTGGCCGCCCTTGCCATCCTGCTTGTCCTTGCCGCCCTTCTTGTCGCCCTTCTTCTTGTCATCCTTCTTGTCGTCCTTCTTGTCCTTGTCCTGCATGTGCTGGCGGGCCAGGTCCAGGTTGTGGGCCGCGTCCTCGTCCTTGGGGTCCAGCTTCAGCGCGTCCTCATAGGCCTGGGCCGCGCTGGCATAGTCGCCCTGGCGGTAGAAGGCATTGCCCATGTTGTACTGGGCCTGCTCGCGGCTGGCGTCCTGGCCCAGGCTGTCGCGGTAATAGGAAGCCGCGGCCTTGAAGTCATTGCTGCGGTAGGCCTGGTTGCCCTGGTCGTACTCAGAGCGGCCCGGGTCCAGGCTGAAGGCCCGGGCCCTGGCGGCCAGCAGCAGCAGGGCCAGCGCGCCGGCCTTGCTCCAGCCGCGGCGGCGGCGGATGAGGCCCCAAAGGCCTGCCAGGCCTCGGCCGGCCACGGCCAGGGCATGGCGCAAGCCGCCGCCCTGCAGCGGGATGAGGGCCTCCGCGACCAGCAGGAGCAGGGCCCAGAGCAAGGGCTGCTGGTAAAGCGGGTCGCGCACCCAGCGGTCCGGCGCCTTGGCCCGGCCCTGCTTGAGCGCGCGCAGGCGCTCGATGGCCCGGCCGGCCGCCTCGGCGCTGTCGCCGGAGA
>CAYXCT010000203.1:0-4112 GCA_964463435.1 uncultured bacterium
GGGTGGGACCTGGACCAGCCGGCCCAGGTGGAGGCCGCGGCCAAGGCCTGGGGCGCGGCGCAGGGCCTCAAGTTCGGCGACCTGGCTGGCGTGCTGCGGGTGGCCTTGAGCGGCCGCACCGTCACCCTGATCGGCTTCGACAAGATCATGGAGCTGCTGGGCCCTGCCGAGGTGCAGGCCCGCCTGAGGGCGGCCCAGGCCTGGCAGCCAGCCTGAGCGCTTGCAGGCTTGCCGGCTCTGTGGTAAAACCTCTGCATGGATGGGCGCCCGGGAAAATGTTTATTTTTTTTCCTGGCCGCGCCCGAGAATCCCCTTTAAAAGGCAGGTGGCTGGGCCCGCGCAGGGCCTGGCCGGCTGCCTTTTCGCGTTGTTTGGGCCCTAGCGGACGGAATGCATGGCGGAGCGATTCGACCTCAACACCTTGAACCCCCGCCAGCGGGAGGCTGTGGAGCATGTGGAAGGCCCCTTGCTGGTGCTGGCGGGCGCCGGCTCCGGCAAGACCCGGGTCATCACCTTCCGCATCGCCAACCTCATCACCCGGCACAAGGTGGCGCCCGACCAGGTGCTGGCCGTCACCTTCACCAACAAGGCCGCCGGCGAGATGAAGGACCGCGTGGGCGCCCTGCTGGGCAAGAAGCTGGTGGAGCCCATGTGGGTGAGCACCTTCCACAGTTTCTGTGCGCGCCTGCTCAGGCTGGAGGCCCGCGAGGTGGGCTACCAGCCCGGCTTCAGCATCTATGACGAGGACGACCGCCTGCGCCTGGTCAAAGAGGCCATGCACGAGCTGCAGGTGGACGAGAAGCTGCTCAAGGCCCAGGTGGTGGTGTGGCGCATCAGCGACGCCAAGAACAAGCTCCTGGGCCCCGAGTCCATGGCCGAGGCGGCCGCCCGCGAGGATGACGCGCTCATCAGCCGCATCTTTGAGCTCTACCAGCGCAAGCTCCTGGCCAACAACGCCATGGACTTTGACGACCTGATCGGGCTGACGGTGGGCCTCTTCAAGGCCAAGCCCGAGCGGCTGGCGGCCTGGCAGGAGCGCTTCCCCTTCATCCTCATCGACGAGTACCAGGACATCAACCCGGCCCAGTACCAGCTGGTGAGCATGCTCTCGCGCAAGTACCGCAACCTGTGCGTGGTGGGCGACGACGACCAGAGCATCTACGCCTTTAGGGGCGCCGACATCCGCAACATCCTGGAGTTCGAGCGCGAGCACCCGGATGCCAAGGCCATCAAGCTGGAGCAGAACTACCGCAGCACCCAGCGCATCCTGCAGGCGGCCTGGTCGGTGGTCAACAACAACGCCGGCCGCAAGGAGAAGCAGCTGTGGACGGAGAACCCGCCCGGCGAGCTGCTCACCTGCTTCCAGGCGCCGGACGAGGTGGAGGAGGCCCGCTACGTGGTGGACGAGGTCTTGCGCGGCAGCAAGATGGCCGGCCGCAAGCTCTCGGACTTCGTCATCCTCTACCGCACCAACGCCCAGAGCCGCGTGTTCGAGGACGGGCTGAGGCGCGAGCTGATCCCCTACAAGCTGATCGGGGGCATGCGCTTCTACGACCGGCTCGAGATCAAGGACTGCCTGGCCTACTTGAAGCTGATCGACAACGAGGCCGACGGGGTCAGCCTGAAGCGCGTGCTCAACCAGCCGCCGCGCGGCATCGGCGACATGACGCTGGAGAAGGTGCAGCAGCACGCCTGGGCCCGCAGCCTGACGCTCTACGGCGCCATGCGCGAGGTGGAGGCCATTGAGGCGCTCAATGACCGCGCCAAGCGGCAGGTGCGCGGCTTCGTGGACGTCATCGAGCGCCTGCGCGAGCTGGCCGCCAGCGCCGGGGTCAGCGAGCTGCTCTACCAGGCCCTGCTCGACACCGGCTACCTGGCCTTCTGGCAGAAGGAGCGCACCCGCGAGGGCGAGATGCGGGTGGAGAACATCCAGGAGCTGGTCTCGGCGGCCCGCGAGTTCGAGGACCGCAGCAGCGACAAGGGCCTGCGCGCCTATCTGGCCATGGTGAGCCTGGCCACCAGCATGGACGAGAAGGACGACAGCCGCGAGCAGGTGACCCTGATGACCCTGCACAACGCCAAGGGCCTGGAGTTCCCGGTGGTCTTCTTGACCGGGCTGGAGGAGAACCTCTTCCCCCACAAGAACAGCCTGCAGGAGGAGCGCGGGGTGGAGGAGGAGCGGCGCCTGTGCTACGTGGGCATCACCCGGGCCCGCGAGAAGCTGCACTTGACCTGCGCCATCACCCGGCGCAGCTTTGGCGCCAGCACCTACAACCCGCACAGCCGCTTCCTCTCCGAGATACCGGCTGAGCTCTTGGAGGGCTGGAAGCCCACGCTGGAGGGCCAGGAGGATGGCTCGGGCGGCTCCCGGGTGGCGGTCTACGATGACCTGCCGGCCGAGGACCTGCCCGCGCTCACGCGCTTCCAGCTGGGCGACAGGGTGCGGCACGGGGTGTTCGGCAGCGGCATGGTGGTGCAGGCGCGGCAGGAGGGCCCGGACCAGCGCCTGACCGTGAGCTTTCTGAACTTCGGCCAGAAGAAGCTGCTGGCCAGCAAGGCGGGCCTGGAGCGGCTCTCAGGCTATTAGAGGAGGTTGGGCATGCTGACCATCAAGGATGTGGAGCACGTGGCGCGCCTGGCGCGGCTGGAGCTTGGCGAGGCCGAGAAGCAGGCCATGACCCGCCAGCTGGGGGCCATCTTGGGCTATGCCGAGAGCCTCAACGCGCTGGATGTGAAGGGCGTGGAGCCCACCGCCCACGTGCTGCCGCTCAAGAACGTGCTGAGGCCCGACGTGCTGGAGCCCTCGCTGGCCCGCGAGCAGGTTCTGGCCAACGCGCCGGACGCGGCCAAGGGCTGCTTCCGCGTGCCGAAGATCCTGGAAGGCTGAGGAGGGGACATGGGACTGGAGACGCTCACCATCACAGAGGCCGGCGCGGGCCTCAAGGCCGGCAAGTTCAGCGCCGTGGAGCTCACCCGCGCCGTGCTCAAGCGCCTGGAGGCCGTGGAGCCCAGGGTCAAGGCCTACGTCACGGTGACGGCCGAGGCCGCGCTCAAGCAGGCCGAGGCCGCGGACGCGCGCTTGAAGGCTGGCACAGCCCAGCCGCTGACCGGCATCCCGCTGGCCATCAAGGACAACATGAGCACCACGGGCGTGCGCACCACCTGCTCCAGCCGCATGCTCGAGAATTACGTGCCGGTGTGGGACGCCACGGTGGTGGCCCGGCTGAAGGCCGCGGGCGCCGTGATGCTCGGCAAGACCAACCTGGACGAGTTCGCCATGGGCTCCAGCACCGAGAACTCGGCCTTTGGCGCCACCTGCAACCCATGGGATCTGGCCTGCGTGCCGGGCGGCTCCAGCGGCGGCTCAGCCGCGGCCGTGGCCAGCCTGAGCGCGCTGGGCGCCCTGGGCTCGGACACCGGCGGCAGCATCCGCCAGCCGGCCTCCTGCTGCGGCGTGGTGGGGCTCAAGCCCACCTATGGCCGGGTCTCGCGCTATGGGCTCATCGCCTTTGCCAGCTCGCTGGACCAGATAGGGCCCTTTGCCCGCACGGTGCGCGACGCGGCCCTGCTGGATGCCGCCATCGCCGGGCACGACCCCAAGGACGCCACCAGCGCGCCCCAGGCCGCCGGCGACTGCCTGCAGGGCCTGGAGGCCGGCGTCAAGGGGCTCAAGGTGGGCCTGCCCAAGGAATACTTCGTGCCCGGCATGGACCCCGAGGTGGAGGCCGCGGTCAGGGCCGCAGTGGCCAGGCTGGAGGCGCTGGGCGCCCAGGTGCTGCCCATCTCGCTGCCCCACAGCGAGCACTGCCTCTCGGTCTACTACCTGCTGGCCACCGCCGAAGCCAGCAGCAACCTGGCCCGCTTCGACGGCGTGCAGTACGGCCTGCGGGTGCCCGAGGCCAGCTATGTGCCCATGATCATGAAGACCCGCGCCCAGGGCTTCGGGCCCGAGGTGAAGCGGCGCATCATGCTGGGCACCTACGCGCTCTCGGCCGGCTACTACGACGCCTATTACCTGAAGGCCCTCAAGGTGCGCACGCTGATCAAGCGCGACTTTGACCAGGCCTTTGAGAAGGTGGACATCATCGCCACGCCCACCGCGCCCACCCCGG
>CAYXCT010000204.1:0-4063 GCA_964463435.1 uncultured bacterium
GTCATGTTTCACTGCGGTGGGCTAGCCCTTTACCCACTCTGATTCCGGAAGAACCATGGATATAAAGACAGGAAAACTTGATGCCCTCGCTTTGCATCCGCGCCAAGGCACTTCTTCATTTCAATTGGCTGGAAAGCCTCTTGCTAAAAAGCTAGCCGACTTCTGGCAGTGGTCTACATCAGACCTAGTCAGCAATGCGACCAGGGGCGTGTTAGCTGAGTATATCGTGGCAATGGCTTTGGATTGTGACTTGAAGGGCGTTCGGAATGAGTGGCAAGCTTGGGACTTGACCATGAAGGACGGGACCAAGATAGAGGTCAAGTCAGCCGCGTACATTCAGAGCTGGGCGCAGAGGGAGTTTTCTGAAATCAGTTTTAGCGTGAAAAAGTCCTTGGCTTGGGACAGGGATAGCAATCTTCCAGCAAAGGAGGCTACGCGCAAGGCTGACTTCTATGTGTTTGCGTTGTTGGCTCATCAGGACAAGGAGACCATTGACCCTTTGAATCTGGACCAATGGCGCTTTTATGTGGTGCCTACGCAGAAGCTTGATGAACGGAAACGAAGCCAGCATTCGATTATGCTCAAGGCATTGGAGGAGCTTTCTGGTGGAAGTGTGGGGTGGGATGAGTTGAAGAAGAAGGTCAGGTCTTGATAAAAGCTCATCCATACAGTTTCAAACTTGACTTATCCCCCTGTTTTGATTACTTTGGTGGTCCCTTGAGAGGCTCTATTCGCTTGTCTAGATGGCGGTAGATGGGCGGTAGATGGGCGGTAGATGGCGCTTAAGGGGGTAGTCGCAATCCAGGGCAGGGCAAGAAAAGGCTTATAAACCCTGCTTAGATGGATGACGCCGTGAGGCGCCATGGTCTAATTGGTTAGGACGCCGCCCTCTCAAGGCGGAGATTACGGGTTCGATCCCCGTTGGCGCTACCATTCAAAGAGCCTCTTCCGCAGCCGGAAGAGGCTCTTGTGCTTTGGCTCAAAAAGCGAGTTGCTCCGCATTGGTTTAGGCGGTATCCTTAATTCAAAGATTGTTTGGGGAGGCAACTTGGCCGAATCCCAACTTTTTGATGTCATGACACCCTTGGGCTTCAAAGTGCATTGCACTGAGGCTTATTGGCAGTTCATCAGCCAGCAGAAGCATCCTGTCATGGCAGGTCGCTTGCAACAAGTGATTGAAACCTTGAAAGACCCTGATGAGGTCAGGCAAAGCTTGAAAGACCCTCGGGTATACCTGTTTTATCGGGCGGATCTGAAGCGCTGGATCGCTGCTGTGGCCAAGCAAGAGGATGGGCAAGCCTTCTTGGTCACTGCTTACCCGACTGACAACATCAAGATTGGAGATGTCCTATGGGCAAGATCAAAGTGATCCATGATCTGACTGGCCGCACTCTGACCGTGTGGCTGGATGATCCCTCTAAAGAGGCCTCTTGCCAAGAGACCACGGATGAGGTTGTGCTGATCAAAGATGCGCAGGACAAGGTGATAGGCTTTGAGATGCTCAATGTGGCAGAGGGCACTGGCAAGGCCCTTGAAGTGGAGACGGTGGTGCAGGGGGCAGCTTGAGATCCCGATTCAATGCGCTACCATTTAAAAAGCCCCTTTCGTAATGAAAGGGGCTTTTGTGTTGGGGGGGCAGCATGAGCCAGAAGCCGGCATGGTACAAGGGCGCGCGCGGGGAATGGTACGTGGTGGCGCAGGGCCTGCTCTTCTGCCTGGCCATCTTTGGCCCGCGCGGGCAAGGCTTGCTGCCAAAGGCCGGCGGCGGCTTGGGCCTGGGCTTGCGCATCGCAGGCGCCCTGTTGGGCCTGGCCGGAGCCTGGCTCTTTGCTGCAGCAGCCTTTGGCCTGGGCAGCAGCCTGACGGCCCTGCCCAAGCCAAAGGAGGGCGGCCAGCTGGTGACCACAGGGGCATATGGCATTGTGCGGCACCCCATCTATGCGGGCATCCTGTGCCTGATCTTGGGCTGGGCGCTCTGGCTGCAGGCGCTGTTGGCCCTGGCTTGGGCGCTGCTGTTCTTCATCTTCTTCGACATCAAATCGCGGCGCGAAGAGGCTTGGCTCAAAGAGAAGTACGAAGGCTATGCAGCCTATCAGAAGAAGGTGAAGAAGCTGGTGCCCTGGGTGTACTGAAGCCCCGAGTGCGCTAGGGGCAGGCGGGCGAGAGGTGCATGGCCGCCATCTCTATCTTAGACTCCATGGCCAGGTCTTTGGCAAAGCTGGCTGGCAGGCTGCTGGCTTTGCGCGCATAGATGCGGCTGTGGCTGAAGCAGGTGGGGATGAGCGTGAAGTCCTTTTTCAACAGGGCGGGCACATCCACGCCCGGGCGATAGTCCAAGATGGCCGGGTCGGCATCGAAGATGGCGATGTCAAATCTCCCATCAATGAATCTCTCAGCTTCGGCTTTGACCAGGGGCAAGCGGAGGCGGTTCTCTTCCACGAGGTTCTTGGCATAGTAGACGCCATTGGCTGCTCTAGCTCCCGCATATAAAACGCAGGTGGCGTTGTCGCCCAGGTAATAGAGGGTTTGGCCTTGAGGAAGGGCCTTTCTCAATGCCAGGCCCAGGGCGCGGCTTTCTGCGAACCCGGCGTTGGGATATTTGGCCTCGCTCCAAGCCCAGCTGGGCTGGGCCAGGGCATCCACGGTGCGGGCGCAAGAGAAGAGCAGGGCGACGCTGATGAGGGCCAGGGCCACGGGCCGGCAGTCTTGCCTGAAGGCCCGGTCCAGCAGCAGGATGCTGCCGATGACCAGCGGTGGGATGAGCAGCTGGTAGTAGTGAGGGAAATATTTGCCAGGGAGCAGCACCGCGGCATAGGCGCCCAGCAGCCAAAAGGCCATGCCAAGGCCGCGGCGCTCTTTGAATGCGATGGCAGCGATGAGGTAGGCCAGGGTCGCCAGCAGGTAGGGCAGCAGGCCCAGGGCAAAGCTGGGAAGCAGCTTGGTGTTGGCGATGCCAAGGTTGCCGGAATAGCCTTGGTTGTAGGCAAAAGCCGCATCCCAGAAATCACCCAGGCTGTGGCTGGCCCAGAAAGCGGCCAGCGCCAGGGCCCAGCCCAGCAGCACCACCAGGGCCATGGTGCCCATGGCCTTGAGCTCGGGCTTGGGCCCCTTGCGCCAGGGCTGGCGAGCCAGCAGCAGGCCTAGGCCCGCGCAGGCAGGCACCAGGATGTACTGCTGCTTGAAGAAGCTGGCTGCGAAGAACAGCGCGCCGGCAAGCGCAGCGCGGCCCTGGCCCGCGTCCTTGTCAGCCGAGGCCAGCCAGGCTGCCATCCCCCACACCAAGAAGGGGTTCACCAGCGCCTCGCTGTTGGGCTCATTGGCCTGCAGGGCCATGTCAAAGGAGAGCAGGGCAAAGAAGAGGCCGGCTGCCAAGGCCAGCCAAGCGCTCTGCGTGAGGCGCCGGGCCAGCCAGCAGATGCCCAGCAAGGTGGCCAGGTTGAAGAGGACGTTCATCCCCAGGACATAATGCTCGTTGAATCCGAAGATGCGGATGAAGGCGGCATGGATGTAAAAGGTCATCGGCGGCTTGTGATCCCACAAGTCCGAATAGAGGCTCCTCCCGTGGAGGAGCTCATTGCCTATGGCCCCTTGAATGCCAATATCCCTGTCAAAGGCTTCATGCACCGTATGCAGGCGCAGGCTGAAGATGAGCAGGGCACAGCCTAAAAGGCCCAGCATATAGAAGGCTCTTTGCTTCATGTTATCCTAGTGGCTGAATGAGCGTAGTCCGGCGGCCCATTATGCCCTTGGGCCGCAGTTGGGGCCAATCAAAATCGTGCCAGAGGAGCAGGCTGAGGTATAATGGCCTTGGGTATTTTTATATTTTAACCTTCAGAGGTCTGAATGAGAGCCCTGATCATCGGCGGCACTGGGCTGATGTCCACAGAGATCACAGCCCAGCTGCTTGAGCGCGGGGATGAGGTGTGGCACTTCAACCGCGGCCAGACCCCAGCCCGCTTCAAGGGCTGCGTGCAGAGCATCCGCGGCGACCGCTGGCAATACCCGGCCTTTGAGGCAGCCATGCAGGGCCGCAGCTTTGACGCGGTCATCGACATGGTGGCCT
>CAYXCT010000205.1:0-4038 GCA_964463435.1 uncultured bacterium
CCCTGGCCCCAGCAGCACTGACACCCTGACCCCCGGCCCCTCGCCAACGCCCACGGACACCATCACCCCTGGGCCTTCGCCCACTGAGACCAGCACGGCCACGGCCAGCCCCAGCTCCACGGCCACTCCCACGGCCAGCGACACGGCCACGGCCAGCCCCACTTTCAGCGCCAGCCCCACGGCCAGCGCCTCGCCCAGCATCACCGTCACCCCAGAGCATTGGCACGCCAAGCTGGTGCTGGCGCCGGTGCCAGTGGCCAAGGGCGGCGCCATCACCTTGTTCGTGCCGGCGCAGACCGCCAGCGGCGTGTGGGAGGTCTACAATGTGGCGGGCCAGCGCGTCAGCTCGCTGAGCTTTGCCAGCGGCACCCAGGCCTGGGACACCCAGCCCGTGTCGCCAGGCATCTACCTGGTGCATGTGAAGGTGGCTTATGAGAAGGGCGGCGGTGGAGAGGCCTGGCAGAAGGTGGCCGTCGTCCGCTAGCACTGAAGGGGCCCCAAGGGGCGCGGCATTCCGCGCCCCTTTTGCTTGGACGTTTTAGCCTTGCTCTTTGCGAGCTTAGTTTGTTAGAGTTTTTCGTATTGGGACATCAGAATTTCTCGTGTGCCGGAGGTTGTCATGGTCACAAGCAAGCACTGCATCAGCTCCATCCTGCTGGCAGCCCTGCTCATGGCCGCGCCCTGGGCCTTGGCAGCGGCGCAACAGGCCGTGGTGGTCAAGGTCCAGGGGAGCGCCCAGCTCTCCATCTCTGACGGCAAGCCCCATGGCGTGCAGATCGGGGAGGTCATCCCCGCGGGCGCCACGCTCAAGACCGGGCCGGGCGCCATCCTTGGCATCGTGCTCAGCGATGGCAGCCGCCTGTGGCTGAGGGAGAACACCGAGCTGACCCTGGCAGACGCCTCGCTGCACGGCAAGGCGCGCAGCACTTTGATGGACCTGGCCTGGGGCGCGGTGCGCCTGCTGGTGAACAAGCTGCACAGCGGCGACCGCTTCGAGGTGCGCACCCACAATGCCGTGGCCGCGGTGAAGGGGACCGACTGGGAGCTGGGCTACGACCCCAAGGCAGACAGCAGCCAGGTGAAGGTTTATGCCACCGATGGCCTGGGCGTGCTGCTCAGCGACCTGGCAGGCAAGGTGCAGACCCTGGTGGCGGCCGGGCAGTCGGCCATCGCCGATGGGGACGGGCCGGGCGATGCCCAGGCGCTCACCGCCGAGGAGCTGGCCGCGGCCAAGGCCGAGCTGGAGGCCCTGCTGAGCCAGGTGCAGGGGATGCAGGGCAGCGGGCAGGAGCCCGGCTTAAGCGAGCTGTCGGATGAGATCCAGAGCCTGCTCACCGAGGTGGAGACCTCCCAGCGCGTGGAGGGCGGGGCCGCGGCAGCCAGCCGGCATGACGATGCGGTGCAGAGCCTGGTCACCTATGACCGCTTCGGCTATCAGGCACTGCTCGCGCATCGCGTGGACCGGCCCAGCGCCAACACCGTGGTGCAGACCCATGTGACCGACCATCTGGGCGGCCCGGATGCCGGCATTGACACCCTGGTGGAGAGCGTCAGCTTCAACACCGCGCTCCCCAGCAACTGGGTGCCCATCATGCGGGCCACCGAGAACCTCGCCACCTCCACCTATCTGGATTCCACGAATTACCCATCCTATTACAGGGTGCGCCAGGGCTGGACAGCCAGCAACCCGCAGGGCGAATCCATCGCCATGGACACGGTGTATGAGGCGCCCTTCTTCACCTCGTGGATGGTGGTGAATGACCATGACATCATCGACCCCAGCACGCTTGGCCAGGGCTATTACCGCACCTACACCTTCAACTGGGTCAATGGCGACGGGCCGGGCAGCTTTCAGACCCAGGAATGCTTCGGGGCCTTTCTTTCTGGCAACATTTACAGCTATCAAACCTCCTATTGCCCCACCATGGATGAGGCCACAGGACGCAGCGCGCCCATCAGCTCTCTCATTGATTACATTAGCAGCGGCTCAGCGCCCCAGTCCTATTCCAATGCCCAGGGCGGGATGACCACGGATTACACCTACTATCCCACCGGCAGCACGCCGCCCTCCACCTATACCCTCTTCAGCATCAACTACAACGTGCTCAATGAGAGCGGATTGACCGGCGCCGGCCCCGTGGCCGTGCCTGTGGTGCCCATCTTTGGCTATTCCGTGACCCATCCGACCCTGGCTTCCAAGGCCAGCAGCCTGCCCACCAGCTTGCAGCCCAGCCAGGACCTGATCCATGGCCTTTCCACAGCCCCGGGCGTGCTGGACGTGACCTTCAGCTCCAGCATGCTCAGCCACGAGATCGACCTGCTCTTTGAGGGCGATTCCTTCCAGAGCACCTTCAACTGGTCCTCGCCCTGGCCTTGGGACCCTTATCAAAACCCCTTGGTCCAGTACTCTTGGACGCTCTGAGGCCCTGCCGCTCCCTTTGAGGTGAAGATGAAGAAGTGCATTTTTGCGCTGGCCCTGTTGCTGGCAGCCCACCCTGCCTGGGCTTTTGGCATGCAGACCTACTTTGATGGCGACCTGCGCTATGCCAGCAGCAACAGCCAGAGCGACATGTTCAACAATGGCTGGGACAATGAGGCCGTGGGCCACCTCATCCTGGTGCCCGCCATGGAGCTGAGCCAGGATGCGGCCTTCTTGCCGCTCTTCATGGCGCAGACCTCAGCCCAGGAGCAGCCCGTGGAGGAGGACCCGCACGGCTACCTGGCTTCGCAGACCCTGCTCATGGCCAAGCCGGCCTTGGAGCTGAGGGGCAGCGGCTACAAATGGCAGCTGCGCGGCGATGCCGAGCGCGACATCACCCTGGAGAGCAGGGACAGCCCCTGGTCTGAGGGCTTGTACGACTACGAGCAGTGGGGCGGCGGCCTGCTGGTGGAGAGCCGCCAGAGCCTGTGGGGCCTGGACAAGGCCAGCCTTAGCCTGGATGTGGCGCACCGGGCCTACATCAATTACCACAACCCGGCTCCCACCGGCGGCAGCAACTGGCGCATCAAGGACTACCTGGGGCCGCGGCTGGGAGTTTCGGCCCGCACCCAGCTGCTCGGCTGGGATGCCCAGCTGCGCTATGACCTGCTTTGGCAGGATTATGATGATGCGGACCTGGTGAAGCCCGACGGCAGCGTGGCCACGGGGGCCAAGCGCCAGGATTACTACCACGATGCCCTGGCTGACCTGAGCCGGCCAGGCGGGGCCGGCATCCCCGGCCTGCGCATCGAGCTCATCGAGCTGGCCAGCGATCAGAACTACTTCGACCCCAGCGATGTCTATCTGCCCGATTATTACAGCTTCCGCAGCATCAGCCTGCAGCCCTATGTGCGCATCCAGCCGCAGGGGCCGCAGGGGCCCGCGCTCACCCTGGCCTACCAGTTCCTGCTGCGCGACTACCTGCACCGCCGCATCCAGAATGCCAGCGCCAGCTTTGCCAACGGCACCGAGGAGGACAATGAGCACACCGTCAGCCTGGACGGCCGCTGCCCGCTCTGGGGCGGGCTGAGCCTGGTGGGCTCGTGGAGCTATTGGCTGGTGCGCAGCAACACCGAGTACTCCGGCGGGCTGAAGCCCGAGCTGAGCCTGTTCAAAGCCAACCTGGGCCTGGCGTACCGCCTTTGAGCCCCCTGCGCTGCCGGGTCCTCACCGAGCAGAAGAACTATTACGCCCTGCTGCTGCCGGACGGCCGCGAGGCCTTGGGCGTGATCCGCAAGCGCCTGCTCAAGGGAGGGCGCCTGGGCCTGCCCGTGGTGGGCGACTGGGTGCTGGCCGAGCTGCCCGCGGGCGAGGAGCGCCTGAGCATAGAGTCCGTGGAGCCGCGCCAGAGCCTCTTGACCCGGCGCGAGGCCGGCCGCTCGGCCCGCGAGCAGCCCTTTGCCGCCAATGTGGACCTGGTGCTGGTGGTGGCCGGGCTGGACCAGGAGGTCAACCTGCAGCGCCTGGAGCGCACCTGCGCCATCGCCGCCCGCTGCGGGGCCAAGGCCCTGGTGCTGCTCAACAAGGAAGACGACAACCCGCGCGGAACTCGTATCTTC
>CAYXCT010000206.1:0-4002 GCA_964463435.1 uncultured bacterium
GCCTTCCCGCCGCCCTGGGCGCGGCCCTGGCCTGCCCCGGGGAGCCGGTGCTCTGCTTCAGCGGGGACGGCAGCCTGATGATGAACCTGCAGGAGATGGCCACCGCCGCGGAAGCCGGCATTTCGGTGAAGCTGGTACTGATGGACAACCAGAGCCTGGGCCTGGTGGGCCAGCAGCAGGATCTGTTCTACGGGGGCCGGCGCTTCGCCTGCGACTACAGCCGCGGCCCCAGCTGGGCCCCGCTGGCGCGGGCCCTGGGCTGGCAGGCCTGGGACCTGGCCGAGGAGTCCGACCCAGAGGCGGCCCTGCAGAGCGCCCTGCTCTGCCCCGGCCCGGCCCTGCTGCGCTGCCCCCTGCCCCGCGAAGCACAGGTGCTGCCCATGGTGCCGCCCGGGGCGGCCAACACCGAGATGATACGGCCGCCGCGCCGCCAGGCGGCCTGAGAAGCAAAGAGCCCTGCCGGTCAGCCGGCAGGGCTCTTTGCTTTATCATGAAGAAAGGGGGGTCAGATGCTGCGCTTGAACTCTTCCACGCGCAGGGTGATGAGGGCCGCGTCCATCTCCTCATCCAAGAAGCCGCGGCTCACGCCCAAGGCGATGATGTCCTGCTTGGGCATGCCATCTTTCTTGAGCAGGCGCACCCAATCTGCCAGCGTCTCATCCTTGGCTTCCAAGGCGGCCAGGCTGCGCGCGCGGTTCTTGGGGTCTTTGGACTGGCTGAGGAACATCTCAGCACCTCGAACAAGGGCGGGGAGCGCATTTGCCCCAGCCTATGGGACCATGATACATCTTGGTACAAATGCCGCCAGCGCGCAAGGGGCTTGTTTCAATGCCCCGGGCCCTGGCTGGCCAGGCGGGCATTCTCGATGGCCAGGGCGGCCTGGCCGGCGAAGATGACCAGCGAGCGGGCCTCCTGCTCGCTGATGGGGCCGCCCGAATAGCTGTGGTCCACGCCCACCACGCCCACCAGGCGGCCGCGCGCCACCAGCGGGGCCACGGCAAAGGGGTTGAGGCCGATGAGGCGGGCCTTCTCGCGGTTGATGTAGGGATGGTTGAGCGGGTCGGTGACATTGTAGAGCTTGCGCTCCACCGCGGCGCGGGCGGTCAGCCCGGCGCTCTTCTTCAGATCCATGCGCACGGCGTACTTCTCGGGCGGCTTGTCCTTCCAGCGCGGGTGGCGCGCGAGCAGCTTGAGGCTCAGGCTGCGGCCGCCCTCGTCCACCAGGTAGAGCAGGGCCCGGTCAAAGTCCAGCCGCAGCACCAGCAGGGCCATGATCTCCTTGAGCACGCGGTCCACGCGCCGGGTGCGCGCGGTGATGCTGGCCACCTCAAAGAGAAGGCTCAGCTCGCCCATGCGGTCGGTGAGGTCATGGTTGGCGGCGCTCAGCTGCTGCTCCTTGCGCCGCACCACCTGCGCCAGCAGGCCAGCCAGCAGGGCCACCAAGAAGAAGCTGTAGACGCTGACCGTGCCCACCAGCAGGGCGTAGCGCGGGCGGTCATGCGAGAGCGCGGCCAGCGGCGCGAAGACTGCGCGCACCGGCAGCAGGTGGCGGTGCTGCAGGTAGAGCATGCCCACGTAGAGCGCGCTGGCCATGGCGGCGCACAGCATGCCCGCGCTCACATCCACCAGCAGGGTGGCGGTGAGGATGGGCAGGAAGAAGATGAAGGTGAAGGGGCTGGCCACCCCGCCCGTGGAGTAGACGGTGAGGGTGAAGATGAGCACATCCAGGATGATCTGGGTGTAGGCCAGCGCCTTGAGGCTGCGGCGCTGGCGGACCATCACCGAATAGATGATGTTGAGCCCCAGGCTGGCGCCCGCCAGGGCCAGGTTGGGGAGCAAAGTGGCCAGGCTGTCGTCCTGCGCCTGGGCCACCATGCCGTGCTGCTGCGAGAGGATGAGGATGAGCAGGGGCACCACCGGCACCACGCCCCAGCGCAGCCCGATGATCCAGGTGATGCGCCGCGTCAGGTCCTCGGGGTCGCTGGCCGCGTGCGCCCGCAGGCTGCGGCTGACCTGGGCCTCGGCGCCGCCCTCCACGCCCTCCAGCCAGGCCAGCAGGCCCTCCAAAAAGCCGATGAAGGCGGCCAGGCGCAGGCCCAAAAAGGCGGTCAGCGGGTTGACCTTGGGGCGGGCGCTCACGCCTTGGCTTCCGGACCCCGCTCTTCCTGGGGCAGGGCCAGCCCGGCGGAGACCACCAGGCGCATTCCCTGTTCCACGCTCAGCGGCAGGGTGTGGATGGACTTGGGCTCGGCGGCGATGGTGGTGCCAATGTAGAGGTTGTTGGTGGGGATGTAGACCAGGGCCAGCCCCTCCGGGAAGCGTTCATCCGCGGGCAGGCGGTTGGTGATGAAGCCCAGGCCCAGGGCCCCTTCCGGCTGGCTGCGCACCAGCACCACCTCCTGGAAGAGCGCCTTGCCCCCGGGCTCGAAGGCCGAGGTCACCTGGCGCACGCCCTCGTAGATGCCGCTGACGATGGGGATGTGGGAGAAGAAGACATCCAGCATGGAGACCAGGGTGCGGCCGATGAACTGCTGGGCCAGAAAGCCCATCGCCAGCACCACCAGGGCCATCAGCGCCAGGCCCAGCACCGTGGGCGCCTGCCAGGCGGAGAGGGTGGCCACCACGGAGGCGGGCAGCACCATGGCCAGCAGGGCCCGCACCACCGGGTCAATGAGGGTCTGCAGCAGGTGCCAGAGGAAGCCGATGGCCACGGCCGTGATGATGAGCGGCAGCAGGGCCAGCAATCCGGTCAAAAAGTAGCGCTTGAGGCTGTGGTTCTGGGTTTTGGTCATCGTGCCTCCAATTCAAGGGCAGTGGTGCGGCTGAGCAGGGCCAAGCGAGCGCGATTGCGCCGGGCCGGCAATCCAAAGAGCTCCCTGCCAGCGGCGCAGGCCGCCAGCTGGCGGCGCTCATCGCGCCGGAAGCGGGCCAGGCCCGCCAGAAGGTCGGCCAGCTGCACCAGGGGGCTGGCGCCGGAGCGCTGCATGGCAAAGCCCTCCCAGCCCTGGCGCCACCCGCCAGCGGCCACCATCAGCGAGCCGAAATCGATGCCCGTGCGCTGATCCGGGCAGAAGCGCCAGCGAGCGGGGGGATGGGCCCGAGCCGCCGCCTTGAGCAGCCGCACATAGGCCCTGCCCAGCCGGGCCAGGTCATCGCGCCGCGGCTTTAAGTGCGCCAGGGCGTGGGCCCCGGCGCTGGCCGGGTGCGGCCCCTGCCGCCGCGCCGGCTGCCGCCAGGTGAGCGTGGCCAGCCACAGGCCTCGGCCGCGGGCGGCCTGGGCCAGGGCCAGGAATTCCTCAGCAGCCAGCAGGCGCGGGGCCCGCGTCCGCACCTGGGCCCATTTGAGCTCTGCCAGGCCGTGGCGCTTGAGGGCCAGCGCCAGGCCCGCCTCCAGGCTGGCCAAGGCCCTGGCTTCGCCGGCCACGCCAGCCACCGCCAGCGTGCGCTCCCCTCCCCCGCCCGACTCATCGGTGTAGATGGCATGCTGCCTGCGGCGGGGCGCCATGCTCAATCCTCGCCAGAGCCGTCCAGCACGCCCTGCATGGCCTGCAAGCCGGCGCGGATGCCGCGCGGGGCCCAGCCCAGGGCGGCCCTGAGCTTGTGGGTGGTCAGGCCGGCGGAGAGCGGCCGGGCCGAGCGCTGCTGAAGGCTGGCGGTGCTGACGCCTTGCAGCAGGCTGGCATCCAGGCCGAAGGCCTGGCAGGCTTCCTTTGCGAATTCGAGCCGGCCCACCCGGTCCGCGCCCACCACATTGAAAACGCCAGAGAGCCCGAACCTGGCCAGCTCAAGGCTGGCCCGCGCCAGGTCGTAATTGTAGGTGGGGTTGCTCACCTGGTCCTGGGGCACGCGCATGGGCTTGCCGGCCTTGAGGCTGGCGATCAGCTGATAGACGAAGTTCTTGCCCTGGGGCTCGGGGCCATAGACCACCGTGGTGCGCAGGATGAGCGCCTGGGGGTGCGCCGCCAGGATGCGGCGCTCAGCCTCCAGCTTGCTGCGGGCATA
>CAYXCT010000207.1:0-3979 GCA_964463435.1 uncultured bacterium
AGCGCCACCCGCAGCGACACCGCCACCATCACGGCCAGCGCCACGGCCAGTGCCACGCCCAGCGCCACGCCCACCATCACGGATAGCGCCACGGCCACGGCCACGCGCACCTGCTCGGCCACCATCACGGTGTCGCCCACCATCACCCTGACCCCGGTGCCCATGCCCTTCACCATCGTGCTGGCGGTCTACAACTCGGCCGGCGAGCTGGTGAAGACCATCTATAGCGGGCCCATCCAGATGCTGCCCACCAGCTTTGATCCCAAGCCCACGGTCATTGATGGCACCGATTCCACGGTGGTCACCTTCGCCGGCCTGCTGCCCAATGGCAGCAACACCCTCAGCTGGGATGGCACCAACAGCCAAGGCCAGCTGGTCAGCAATGGGGATTACAGCCTGCAGCTGCAGATGCGCGACCCGGTGGGCGATGTCACCACCATGACCAGCCAGATCATGGTGCTTCAGGCTGGCGGCCAGAACAGCCTGCGCATCTACAATAGCGCGGGCGAGCAGGTGGCTAGCATTGACCTCACGCGCCTGCCCGCCGACCTGGTCGGGTTCAGCCTGCCCAATGGGCCGCAGGCCGTGCTGGCCTTCGACTCTTCGGGCAATGCCCTGCCTGGCACCGGCCTGGGCTTGAGCTTTGTGGAGGCCAGCGGCGGCACGGTGAGCTATCATTGGAGCGGCTTGGGCATGAATGGCCAGCCCCTGCAGTCCGGGGTCTACACCCTGCAATTGGTCAAGACCAATGGCGGCGGCGAAGTGGTGATCAGCACCCAGGTGGTGACTTTGCTCCGCAATGGCAGCCAGCCTGCGTCCACCGCGGCCCGCATCGTTCCCAACCCGGCCTCAGGCAGCCAGGTGGCAGTGCACTACCTGGTGAGCAGCTCGGCCTCGGCGCGGGCCGATGTGTATGACTTGGCTGGCGAGAAGGTGGCCTCGGCTAGCGACAGCGGCAAGACCGGGGTCATCAATTTGAACATCAGCAATCTGGCAGGAGGCATATATCTGGTGCGTTTTGTCCAGACATCGGATGGGGCTATCCTGGTCAGCAAGACCTTGAAATTGGCGATTTTGAGATAAAGAATTGGAATTGAAACAAGAACAGGCAGGGCTCAGGCCCTGCCTGTTCTTGTTTGTTGAATGAATTAAAGCGAAAAAGTTAAGGATAGGTTTTGGGTCCGGTTTTGCAATACGGGAAATGGAACCTATTTTCACATTCCATGTCAAAACCTCTGAGCAATATCACTTTTTTGTGGTTATAATTGCTCTCCCCCTCTTTAAGTCCCATGCTGAGGTTGTCATGAAGCGGTTTCTTAAAATGCTGGCTTTTGCATCTTTCTTGACCATGGTGTTTTTAGCGCCAAAGCTAAAGGCGGCTTGCACCAATCTTACGGATGTGGCTTTCCTTTGCACATCCATGACCGCCAACACAGCCAATGTCTGCCCTGGCTCCAGTTTCCCGGTTTCTGTTACCTTCTGCAACACCAATCCTTATTCCAATCAGCAGCTCAACATGTACATATGGCTACAAGAAGGCTCGATGAACACCGGGGCCAATATCACCAATGCCTTGGGCACACCGGGCCAATGGCTGCTGGTGGGCGATCCTGGTGCTTTGTCTGCGCCGGTCCCGGCAGGAAGCTGGGGTTCCTCGCCTCTGGGCGGCGGCAATCCCTTCACCTTTACTGGCGCCTGGGCTTGCACCACCAAGACCTTCACGGTGGTCATGCCCAGCAACCTTAAGTACAGCACGGCCTATCGCCTGCGCGTTCAGTATGCCGAAAATTATGCGGGCCAGAATGCTGGCAGCTTTTATGACTATACTTTCACTTCTGCCGGGCCCAATGCCTGCGGCAACGCTGCCACCTTGCTCAAGTCAGTGGAAGGCGTGGCTGCAGCCAGCTCCATCATGATCTACAAGCTCGATTACAACTTCTTCAACAGCACCAGCAACCAGGTGCAGGACGTCATCCCCACCCTGGGCGGCTGCGTGACCATTGTGCAGGCCTCGCCCAGCCCCAAGAACGGGGCGGCGGCGGTCACCAGCGGCAATACGGTCACTTGGCAAGTGGCGGATGCCAGCGCCACTTCGGTGAGCCCTTATGTGCAGACTGGCCAGGTGTGGGTGGAGGTGCAGCTGAATTCCTGCGCCTGCGGCCAGGCTCTGGCCAACACCGGCCAATTTGAATGGACCGGCTCGGGCGGCTGGATCAGCAGCAACACCATCACCCAGCACACCTGCGATGCGGCCACGGTGACCCTCAACAAGAGCCAGCTCAACATGGCAGGGCTGCCCGTGGTCAGCGTGAACAACGGCGACACGGTGCAGTATGTGCTGCAGTACAACCTCTCTGGCACGGTGCTCAAGTGCTTTGACAGCTTTGCTGAGATGACCAATGGAGCCACCTACTCCGGCGCCAGCGCGCCCGCGGGCTGGACCACGGACCCCAGCGGCACCAGCGGCACCGCGGATTGGCAGGTGCTGACCGACCCGGTCACCGGGCAGCAGTACCTGCAGTATCAGGACGCGGATCAAGGCACTTACAAGATCATGCAGTACAACACGGCAACCTGCGGGGCCACGGGCGCCAACGGCTTCTGCGGCTCGGGCAACATGATGCAGGTGGATGTGCGCATTGATGGCAATGCCAGCACCGGCGATGTGGGCATGGCTTTCCGTGAGAACGGGGCCAACCCCCCCAATGGCTACTGGGTCATCATGTCCATTGACCCCAACCCGGCCAACCTTTGCCTGCAGGTGAACACAGGCACTCCGGCCTGGCCCACGGCCTGCAAGTACAATGCTGCCACGGGCCTGGGCCCGGTGCGCGGGGTGTGGTACACCCTGAAGGCCATGGAACAGCCCATTGGCACCTTCTATATGAAGTACTGGGCCCGCGGCACACCTGAGCCCACGGGCTGGCTGGTCAGCTGCACCGACAACAGCTTCACCTGCACCGGCGGCACAGGCATCACCAGCTCCACCATCTGGAGCCCGGGCCTGGCTGGCCAGGCCGACTACATGAGCTACCAGAACTTCAAGCTTTTCACGGCCAATTCGCTGACAGGCGCCACGGTCACGGATGGCGTGCCAGCGGGCATGGATTTTCAGACTGCCACGGGAACCACCAGCAGCAAGCCCTCGGTCGGGGCGGATACCGGCAACATCGTGTGGGACTTCGCGGGCAGCGACAATGGCGCCATCGGCGGCACGCTGTATGAGGGCACAGGCACCTTCACCTGGACCGGCATTGCCAACTGCCTGCAGGCCCTGAGCGTGGTGAACAAGGCCCAGATCGCCAGCACCAGCCCGGCTCTGTCCAACAGCTCCAATACCGTCACCCTGACCATCAACTGCGGCACGCCCACCTTCACGGTCACCCCCAGCTGCACCTTCACCAACACCGCCACCCGCACGCCCACGCCCACCTATTCCGCCACCCCCACGCAGACGGACACGGCTTCGGCCACGCCCACCCTGACGGACACCCCCTCGCCCAGCGACACCCCAACTGTGACCGCCACCCGCACTTCCACTTCCACGGCCACGCCCACCTCCACCATCACCAGCTACAACACGGCCACCGACACCAGCACCATCACCGCCACCCCCACCTTCACCTCCACCTCCACCATGACCGTCACCCGGTCTGACACGCCCACGGCCACTGACACTGCCACCATCACCCCCAGCTCCACGCAGACCATCACCTACACCAGCACCGACACCATCACGGTCACGGCCACCAGCACCAGCACCCAGTCGCCCGGGCCCTCGGCCACCAACACCGACACGCCCACCGACACCTCCACGGCCACGCCCACGCGCACGGTGACCCCCACCTCCACCCAGACCATCACCTACACCGACACTTCCACCGTCACAGACACAGACACCATCACCGTCACCTACACCGACACCCCCATCAATTCGCCCACCGACACGCCCACCTCCACTGACACGCCCACGGCCACG
>CAYXCT010000208.1:0-3955 GCA_964463435.1 uncultured bacterium
TGGCCGTGCCCGGCGAGTGGACCACGGCCTTCCTGCTGCTGAACCTGGCGGCGGACGGCTATATCCCGGTGCAGGCCGACTTCGCCGAGATCATGGGCATGGTGGAGAAGGGCCAGGTGGACGCCGGCCTGCTCATCCACGAGGGCCAGATCACCTACCAGGAGCAGGGCTTCCGCAAGGTCTTCGACCTGGGCGAGTGGTGGAAGGCCAAGACGCCCCTGCCGCTGCCCCTGGGCCTGGATGTCATCCGCCGCGATCTGGGCGGCCTGATCCCCGCGGTCAGCAAGGTGATGCGCGACAGCATCGACTACGCCATCGCCCACGAGGACGAAGCCCTGCCCTATGCCCTGCAGTTCGGCCGCGGCATCACCCCAGAGATCGGCCGCCGCTTTGTGCGCATGTACGTGAACCGCGACACGCAGGACCTGGCCGGCGACGGCGTGGCCGCGCTCAAGCTGCTCTACGAGATGGCCGTGGCCAAGGGCCTGCTGGACAAGGTGCCGGACCTGACCCTCTTTTAGAGGTGGTTTTGGAATACATCCACCAGTTCTTGAGCCTGTTCACGCCCGAGGGCATCGACCATCTCATCCGGGTGGGCGGCTTTGCCACGGTCTGCGTCATCATCTTCGCCGAGACCGGCTTCTTCGCCTTTTTGCCCGGCGACTCTTTGCTGGTGCTCTCCGGCATCCTGGCCGCGGGCCCCAACCCGCCCATCCAGCTCTGGCAGCTGCTCTTTATCCTGCCCTTCTGCGCCATGGCCGGCGACCAGAGCGGCTACTGGATAGGCACCTGGTTCGGCCGCAAGATGTACAGCTGGCCTGACCGCAAGGTGGCCGGCTTCCCGGTCTTCAAGCAAGCCTGGCTCAAGCGCACCCATGAGTTCACTGAGCGCTGGGGCCGCTTCGCACTGGTGGCCGGCCGCTGGGTGCCCATCGTGCGCACCTTTGTGCCCATCGTGTCCGGCATCGGCGGCATGGCCTACGCCACCTTCACGCTCTTCATCGTCATCGGCGCCAGCACCTGGATCTACGGCACCGTGCTCTTGGGCTATTGCCTGGGCAGCTTCGCCGAGAGCCATGGCTTCCCCTTGCAGAAGCACATCGACAAGGTGGCCATTGCCGTGGTGGCGCTCTCGCTCATGCCCATCCTCATCACCTTTCTGCGCGAGCAAGGCAAGAAGCCCGCGGCCAGCAAGGCCAAGGCGCGGCCCGCCAAGCCGGGCCGCGAGCCCAAAGCCAAGGCCGGGCGATAGGCTCGAGCAGCTGCGAAGCAAAAAGGCCCTGGATCGTTCCAGGGCCTTTTTGCTGGCGCCAACGGCCTTGACCCATGAATGGGCCGCAGTTAGAGTCCTTCAGGCGCAATAGGGCGCTCTTGCTCAGGGGGTTGACATGAAGCTCAGACACCCGATGCTGGCATTGATGGGCCTGTTGGCTCTGGCGCTGCTGCTGCCAGGAGCGGCAATGGCCAGGGTGGCCGATGGCTTGGCCCCGGACCCGGATGGCGAGGCCACGGTCACGGTGCAGGTCGATGACAGCCAGGGCCAGGATGAGGGCAACGTGGCGCAGGACGCGGAAGAGAGGGCCGGGCTGGCCAAATACCGCAGGAAGCGCAAGGCCGCAGAGCAGGACAAGCTGCTGGGCTTCGGCTTTGAGGTGGAGGCCGGCTACACCTACCTTCAGATGGATGACCTCAACAAGGCTTTGACATATTTCGGCGCAGACCCCATGCATGGGGCCTTGCTGGTGGGGGCTGATATGGGCGTCACCCTCTTCAACGACATGCTCGAGATTGGCCCGCGGATCGAATACATTTATGCCAGCGTTGATTATGACGCTCTGGGTGGCGGCCCTGAGTATGAGGCTTCCCTGGTGCCGGTGACCTTGGGGGTTCGTTATAAGACTTCAGGTGCAGTTTCGGGGCTGGCGAGCTTGGATGTGGGCCAAGGCTGGGCCAAGTTCCATGCCGACAGCTCTTACTTCGGCACAGATTACTACAAGACCGGCACTTGCCCAGTGGCTGATCTTCGGGTGGGCTTGCGCGCCGGCCATCGCTTCCATGGGCAGCTGGAAGCGGGATACCGCCGGGCTTTGGTGGACAATATGAGCGGGAACATGGTCAACCTAGATTTCAGCGGCTGGCTGGGAGACTTGAAGCTGGGTTGGGATTTCTAGCCAAAGCCCTATTTTAATAGTGCGTTTTGTGCTTGGCCTTTTTTAAGCTTATGGATAAAGCCTTTGCAATGATTTGATTAATTGTTGCCACTGATATAAAATAAAACAATGTTTATTCAAATAACAATTTTGAGGGGGATGCAATGATGCGCATGAAATCACCAGTGCTTGCGGCAGGGATGTTCATCCTGGCGCAGGCCATCCTATTCAGCGCCAATGCAGAGGCCAGGCAGCTCCCGACACCAACGCCCGATGACAGCACGGACAGCGCCGCAGTCGCCACGGTGGTGGCTACGCCAGTCCCTACCGCAGCTCCCACGGCTGCCTTGACCTCGCCCAGCCATGCGGCCGCGCACAAGAGGCTGAGCGGCACGGCAGGGGCCAAGTCTGCGGCCAAGGGCCTGAGCCTCACGGCTGCCGTGGCGGCCCGGGGCTTGAGCGCCACTGCGGCTTCTGCCCAGGGATTGAGCTCGACCGCGGCGATTGCACCCAAGGGCTTGAGCCCCACGGCCGCGGCCAAGGGCCTGAGCGGCACGGCAGGGGAGGCTTATCTGTCGGACAAGGACCTGCGCGCTGAGGTGAGGAGCCTGCGGGCTGACCTGGAAGCCTTGCGCCAGTCTATTGCCGCCTCCAAGGCGGGCCTGGACAAGCCGGCTGCCAAGCCGCCGCGCTGGACCGGGGGCAGCATCGACTACCTGGAGCTGGGCTACACGCATTTGGCCATGGGCGACATCAATCAGAAGATCTTCAAGCCCATCTATAAGGCCGAAGCCCTCCATGACGCGGTCTATATCAGCATGTTCGGGGCTGGCGGGGTCACCTTGTGGCATGACCTCATCGAGGTCGGGCCGCATGCGGAGCTCATTGGCACGGGCGCCTATCTCAGCCAGCCCGGCGGCGGCAGCGGAAGCGGCAATGACACCTTTGAGACTTACTTGATCCCCATCACGTTGGAGGCCCGCTTCCGCTCTCCGGGCCCTTATTCGGTGTTTGGCGCGCTGGGCGTGGGCGAAGGCATCGGCATCTTCGATGGCCAAGTGAGCACGGGCGGCGGAGGCGGAGGCAGCAGCACCATGAACCTCTCGGCGCAGAGCACTTGCCCGGTCTATGAGGCTCGGCTGGGCGTGCGCTTTGGCCAGAGGCTGAACTTCCGTCTGGAAGGCGGCTATCGCAGCGCGTTCATGCCTGGGGTCAAGATCAGCGGGTCCGGCGGCAGCATGGCCCCTGTTGACCTGGATTTCAGCGGCTTCAATGCTGGCATCCGCTTGGGCTACGATTTCTGACCCTTATCCCCTTCAAAAGAAAAGCCCTGGGCGCAAGCCCGGGGCTTTTCTTTGTGCCGACAGCCCTCAAGCAACGGCAGGCTCTGGGCCGGGGTAGCGCTTGATCGCCTGGTACTTGGTGTCGCGCTGCACGGGCGTGAAGCCGGCATCGCGGATCATGCTGGTGATGCCCTCCAGGGTGGTCTTGTTGACGTAATTGGCCCTGGCATGCACCTCCTCCTCGAAGATGGTGCCGCCGAAGTCGTCGCCGCCAAAATGCAGGGCCATCTGGCCGGTCTTCTTGCCCTCGGAGAACCAGCTGGCCTGGATGTGGCGGAAGTTGTCCAGATAGAGCCTGGAGAGCGCCAGCACCTTGAGGTAGATGGAGGGCCCGGCCATGGACTTGATGCTGCGGCCCAGAACGGTGTTGTCGGGCTTGTAGCTCCAGGGGATGAAGGCCGTGAAGCCATGGGTGCGGTCCTGCAGGGCGCGGATGGCCTCCAGGTGCTCCAGGATGTCCTG
>CAYXCT010000209.1:0-3946 GCA_964463435.1 uncultured bacterium
CAGCCGGCATGCGCAGCTGGATGCGGATGGCCGCGCCATGGCTGAGCTTGCCTTTGCCCGGGCCAAGCGCCGCACCCCGGCTTTGGCTCAGCATCTGGCAGGGGCGGCCTGCTTTGAGCAGGCGCCCGAGACCAGCAAAGCCGAGTATATCTTAAGCCATGCCATGGCAGAGCGCTGCCTGGATGGCCAGCTCCCAGGGCCTGGGTCGGTCATCGATGAGAGCTCGGGGAGCACGGGCAGGCCCTTCCACTGGGTGCGCGGGCCCCAAGAGCGGCTGGAGAGCCAGCGCTTTGTGGCCCACTACTGCCGCTTCATGTTCGGCGGCCAGGGCCTGGTGACCTTGAACGCCTTCAGCCAGGGAGCCTGGGCTACCGGGCTCTCCATGGGGCTGGCCGCCAACCGCCTGGGCATGGTGAAGAACACCGGGCCAGAGGTGGACAAGCTCTTAGAAGCCCTGCGCCTGCTGGGGCCTTCCCAGCGCTACCTCATCGCCGGCTATCCGCCCTTTTTGAAGCGCTTCCTCGATGAGGCCAAGGCCCAGGGCTTTGCCTTGGGGCGCTACCACCTTCAGGGCATGGTGGGCGGGGAAGGGATGAGCGAGGGCCTGCGCAGCTACCTGCTTTCCGGCGGCTTCCGCGCCGTCTTCAGCGGCTATGGCGCCAGCGACCTGGAGATAGGCGTGGCAGGCGAGACCCGCCAGAGCGTGGCCCTGCGCCAGCTGGCCCAATCGCATCCCAGCTTGCGCCAGCGCCTGTTCGGCGATGACCCCCGCCTGCCCATGGTCTTTCAGTACAACCCCACCGCGCACTTCCTAGAGGCCAATGCCAGCGGCGAGCTGCTCTGCACCATCCTGCGGCCCAGCCTCATCCAGCCCCGCATCCGCTACAACGTGGGCGACAAGGGCGGGGTGGCCAGCTTCGCCCAGGTGCAAGCTGAATTGGCCGCCGAGGGCTTCGACCTGGGGCGCCTTGCGCCAGAGGCCCCTGTGCTCAAGCTGCCCTTTGTCTGGGTGCACGGCCGCAGCGACCACACCGTGAGCGTGATGGGCGCCAACCTCTATCCGGAAGATGTGGAGCAGGCCCTCTATGGCGCGCCTGAGCTGGCGCAGCTCGCCCAGAGCTTCTGCCTTGGCCTGGCCGAGGTCCAGGGCGACCCGCGTCCGCTGGTGGCCCTGGAGCTCGCGGACCCTGCGCAGCCCGGCTTGGCCGCGCGCGCTGCCCAAGCCCTGCTCAAGGGCATCTGCCACGCCAACCCAGACTACCAGCAGGCCTTCAAAGAGGATCCCGCTGCCATGCTCCCCGTGGTCCAGCTCTGGGGCCGCGGCCAGGGCCCCTTTGCCCAAGATGCTGGCCGCATCAAGCAGGTGCGGGTGCTCAGGACCAAGTGAATCCTCTGCATTGACAGGCGCGCCTCAAAGGGGCAAAAAGGATGTGCCGCAATCCCTGGCGGCCCGCCAACTGAGCATTGTTCAATTCTCGGAGCAGCATCATGGGAAGACGTAGCGAGCACACGCTGGATGAGATCAAGGCCATGGCCATCGCGGCCGCGGAAAAGCTGGTCATCGAGCATGGGGTCTCCCATCTCACCACCCGCAAGGTGGCGGCGGCCATGGGCTACACCAGCGGCACGCTCTACCTGGTCTTCAAGAACGTGGACGACCTCATCCTGCAGATCAACGGCCGCAGCCTGGACAAGATGCAGCAGCATATGCGCGACTTCGCCAAAGGTTGCAAGGCCCCGCGCGAGCGGGTCAAGGCGCTCTGCATGGGCTACCTGGACTACGCCACCTTGAACCCCAACCTCTGGTCCCTGGTGTTCGAGAACCGCTGGAACAGCGGCTTCAGCCGGCCCAGCTGGTACCAGGCCAAGAAGATGGCCTGCTTCGCGCCCCTTGAAGAGGAGCTGAAGCTGCTGGCCAAGGGCCGCAGCGAGGATGAGGTGGCTTTGGCCGCTGGCGCGCTTTGGAGCGCGGTGCACGGCGTGCAGGTGCTGCACGCCACGGGCAAGCTGGAGGCGGCGCGCACGAGCCCTTTGGAGCGCCTGGCAGTGTTCCAGGTGGAGAACTTTTTGAGGGGATTTTTGAATGGTGCCAAGGCTGATGCCAGGCTAAAATCCTAGCTGCAAGCCCTGCCCAGGAGATCGCATGGGACCGATGCTAGGCCCATTCCCCATTTCAGACGTCCAGCACGCCATGGCCGTGGCCCTGGCCTTTCTGCTCGTCTTCCTATCCGCTGAAGCCTGGCGCGCTTGGGGCGGCCCCTACCCGGAGCTGAGCCGCAAAGCCGTGCATTTCTTCGGCGGCCTGGTGGCCTGCGCCTTCCCCTGGCTCTTTGTGAGCTCCGGCCTGGTCTGGCTGCTGGCTGGCGGCTTTGCCGCGGTGCTGATGGGCACGCGGGCCCTGGGCCTGCTCAAGAGCGTTCACGGCGTGGACCGCGAGAGCCTGGGCGTGCTGTATTTCCCCATCTCCGTGGGCCTGCTCTTCCAGCTGGCCCACGCCATGCCCGTGCTCTACCTGGTCAGCATGCTCACCATGGTGGTGGCCGATGCCCTGGCCGCGGTGCTGGGCAAGGCCTATGGCCGCAACAGCTACCGGGTGGAGGGGGATTGGAAGAGCTTGGAAGGCTCAGCCGCCTTCCTGCTGGCCACCTTTTTGGTGGTGCACCTGCCCCTGCTGCTGATGACCCGCATGGACCGGCCGCTCTGCGTGCTGGTGGCCCTGCAGATCGCCGTGCTGGTGACCTGCTTTGAGGCCATCTCCCCGGCCGGGCTGGACAACCTGGTGGTGCCGATGGGCACCTGGTACCTGCTCATACACCTGGACCAAGCCTATGTCAGCTGGATGCTCATCCAGCTGCTGGGCCAGGCCGCCATCATCCTGCTGGTCTCCTGGCTGGCCCTGCATCTCAAGGTTTTCAGCTTCTCCGCCGCCGTGGGCCTGCAGCTCTTCTTCTATGGCGCCCTCTCGCTGGGCAACCCTGAATGGGTGCTGGCCCCGGCCCTGGCCGTGCTGGCCTACAGCCTCTTTGCCCACCGCCTGGGCGCCCATCTGGCGCTGCCAGACAGCCGGGTGCAGCTGCAGCTGGTCTTCAACTTGGCCGCGCTGCCTGCGCTGCTCTACATCCTCAACAATGCCTGGCTGGACCAGCGCTGGATCTTGAAGGGCCTGCCAGCCTCGCCCCTGTTCTATGTGGCCTATTGCGGGCTGGTGGCTGGGCAGGCATCCAGCCTGCTGCAGGCCCTGTGGCGGCATTGGCGCAAGAGCCTGGGCTGGCAGGGCCTGGCTGCCAGCCTGCTGCTGGCCATGGCCTGGGTGCTGCCCTTGAGCCTCTGGGTGGGGCCGGGCACCTGGTCGGCCACCCAGCTGGGCCAGGCAGCGCTCTGCTGCCTGGCCAGCGGCCTGGGCGCCAGCCTGCTCTGCCAGCTCTGGGGCGCGGGCAAGGGCAGCTTGGCGCTCTCGCGCCTGCAGCTGGCAGGCGCAGGCTTGGGCCTCCTCCTCATCATGCCCCTCTATCTTCTCCAGCTTGGCGGGCCGCGATGAGCCTGGCCCTGCTCCGCATGCTCCTGGCGGGCATGGCCCTGCATGCCGGGGCTGCCTCCTGGGCGCCACCCCAGGCCATCAGCCTGCAGGCAAGCGACGGCCTGGCCATCACAGCCTGGCTGCACCACAACGGCCGCCTGCAGCCCACCACCAGCCTGCTGGTGCTGGTGCCGGGCTTCGCCCAGCGCGAGGGCACGGCCAGCATGAATGCCGTGGCCGGAGAGCTCAGCCAGGAGCGCGACTGCCTGCTGGTGGACCTGCGGGGCAATGGCGCCAGCTCGGGCCGCTACACCTTTGGGGCAGAGGAGTGGCGCGATGTGGATGCCGCCCGCTCCTGGGCCGAGGCGCGCTATGCCCGCATCGATGTGCTGGGCTTCTCGCTGGGCGCCTACACCGCCCTGCGCAGCG
>CAYXCT010000210.1:0-3918 GCA_964463435.1 uncultured bacterium
GTGCGCATGCACCAGCTTGTCCACCACCTCGCGCACCTTCTCCGGCTCGCCGCCCAGGCCCACCATCTTGGCCAGCTCCTCCACCGAGAGCTCGCTGCCCAGGTTGATGCCCTCGCGGGTGCGGCCGTGCTTGAGCGCCAGCTGCATGATGGCGTTGGCCACCCGGCGGTTGGTGTCCTTGATGAGCAGGTTCTCTATCTGCTTGTTGGCGTCGCGGATGCGGGCGCTCATGTTCTTGAGGATCTTCTTCACGATGCGGGCGTTGTTCTGCATCTGCTGCTCGAAGATCTCCTCGTTCAGCACGATGCAGCGGGTCTCTTCCAGGGCCGTGGCGCTGGCGGATCTTGGCCCCTTGTCGATGACCGCCATCTCGCCGAAGAAATCCCCGCCCTCCAGGATCACCAGGGTCTTCTCGCTGTCATTGGTGCGCTTGGAGATGCGGACCTTGCCGGACTGGATGATGAACATCTCAGCCCCGATCTCGCCCTCGCTGAAGATCGCCTCGCCCGGGCCGTAGGTGCGGCCATATTTGGAGAAAACATCCTGCTCGTTGGACATGACCCCTCTAACAGCGCGATAAATGGGCGCAAACTCCCGTTTCTAGCTTTTATTGTATCTTTTGGCCTGGGCTAGGACAAGCGATTTCGCGGCCGGGCTGAGGGCAAAAAAAAGCGCCCCCTTGCCAAGCGGCAAGGGGGCGCCCGATGCTGCCGGGGATGGGCTTATTCGGCCCCTTCCCCGCTGTTCTCGCGCATGGAGAGCCCGATCTTGCGCTCATCCAGCGAGAGCTTGATGACCTTGGCGTTCAGGTCATCCCCCACCTTCACCACGTCCTCCACCTTGGCCGGAGGGTTCTCGGAGAGCTGCGAGATGTGGATCAGGCCCTCCACCCCGGGCTCCAGCTCCACAAAGGCGCCGAAGTTGGTCAGCCGCAGCACCTTGCAGGGCACCTGCTGGCCGATGGGGTAGCGCTCAGCGATGCCATCCCAGGGATCGGGCTGGAACTGCTTGAGGCCCAGGCTGATCTTGCGCTTCTCCTTGTCGATGTTGAGGATCATCACCTCCAGCTCTTGGCCCTTCTTGCAGACCTCGCTGGGATGCTTGACCGTGCTGGTCCAGCTCATGTCGCTGATGTGCAGCAGGCCCTCGATGCCCTCTTCCAGCTCGACAAAGGCGCCGTAGTCGGTGAGGCTCTTGACCACGCCCTTCACCTTGCTGCCGATGGGCAGCTTCTGGTCCAGGGTCTGCCAGGGATCGGGCTCGACCTGCTTCATGCCCAGGCTGATCTTCTTGTTGACCTTGTCCAGGTTGAGGATGATGACGTCCACCTCTTGGCCGATGCTGACCACGGCCGAGGGGTGCTTGATGCGCCTGAACCAGCTCATCTCGCTGACGTGCACCAGGCCCTCCACGCCCTCTTCCAGCTTGACGAAGGCGCCGTACTCGGTGAGGTTGACCACCTTGCCCTTGTGCTGGCTGGACAGGGGGTACTTGCCGTCGATCTCGTTCCAGGGGTCGGCAGACTTCTGCTTGAGGCCCAGGCTGATCTTGCCGTTCTCCTTGTCGATGGAGAGCACCTTGACGTCGATGGTCTGGCCGATCTGCACCACCTCGCTGGGATGGCTGACGCGGCCCCAGGCCATGTCGGTGATGTGCAGCAGGCCGTCGATGCCGCCCAAGTCGATGAAGGCGCCATACTGGACGATGTTCTTGACCACGCCCGCGCGCACCTGGCCCGCTTCCAGCGTGCTCAGGGTCTCGTGGCGCTTCTTCTCGCGCTCCTCTTCCAGCAGGATGCGGCGGGAGGCCACCACATTGCCGCGCCCGCGGTTGAACTTGATGATGCGGACCTGGGCCTTCTGGTTGATGAACTGGTCCAAGTCAGAAGTGGGGCGCAGGGCCACCTGGCTGGCGGGCAAGAAGCAATCCACGCCGTTGATGTCGATGACCAGGCCGCCCTTGATGCGGCGGGTGATCACGCCCTCCAGGGTCTCCTTGGTCTCAAAGGCCTTGTAGAGGCGGCTCCAGATCTTCTGCTTGTCCACCTTCTGCTTGGAGAGGACCACGCGGCCTTCGGCGTCCTCCTTCTGCTCCAGGTAGACCTCGATCTCCTCGCCGGGCACGATGTCCGCGGGGGTGCGCCCGCCGAACTCCGCCAGGGGGATGATGCCCTCGCTCTTGTAGCCGATGTCGACCAGGACGCCGTCCTTGTCCAGGCCCACGATGCGGCCGAAGATGACCTCGCCTTCCTCGATGTTCTTCAGGGATTCCGCGTAGATGCTGCGGAAGTCTTCGCCGTCAACGACGGCGGCTTCGTCCATCAGCTCGGGGTCTTCCTCGGACTCCTGCTGGATGAACCGGTTGATGACTGCCATGTTTCTGTTACCTCCTTCAGGGAATACAGGGGGCTGGCCCCTGCTCTTGGCCCGCCCAAGGGGCGGGGATCAAGCCTGTTCGCGCTCCAGGGGGTCCTTGAGCGCCGCGATGGCGTCCATGACCTTCTGGGCGATCAATTCGTAGGTCTCGCGCTGGGCGGGCAGCTGCCGCTCGGCGCTGAAGTCGATCGGCTCGCCATACACCACGCGGATGCGGGCGAAATGGATGCCACCGCCCTTGGGCAGGGCCTTCTCGGCGCCGAAGCCCCGCACCGGCAGCACCAGGGCCCCCGGGCAGCGGTAGATGAGCATGCCCACGCCGGGCTTGGCCCTCTGCAGCTGGCCGTCCGGGCTGCGGGTGCCCTCGGGGAAGACCAGCGTGGCATGGCCCTGGGCCACGTGGGCCTCGAACTCCTGCATGGCGCCGCGGTCCACCGAGCCCCGCTTGATGGGGAAGGCATGCACGCTGCGGATCATGCGGCCAAAGAGCCAGTTCTTGAAGAGCGTGTCGCGCGCCATGTACCAGAGCTGGCGCTCCATCAGCGCCCCCACCACCATGGGGTCCAGGTAGCTGACGTGGTTGGGGCAGACGATCAGGCTGCCTTGCTTGGGCACGTTCCCCAGGCCCTGGCCCTGGTAGCGGAAAGCCAGGCGCAAAAAGGCCCTCACCAAAAAGCGGGATACATTATAGAGCACAGCCGACCCCTTTGTCCAAGGGCAATCGCAGGGCTCAGGCCGGCCGCGCCGCCTGAGGCAGATGCCCCACGATCTCCTCCACGATTGCCTCGGGCTGCTTGCCGTCCGAGAGCACCTTCACCGCGCCCGGGGCCAGCTTGAGGGCCCCGATGGGGCGGCTCCGGTCCTCGTCATCCCGCCGCTCGATCTCGCGCTTGAGCCCTTCGGCATCGAAGGCAATCCCCTGCTGCTTGAACTGCAGGCTGCGGCGCCGCACCCGCTCCTCCACCGAGCAGTCCAGAAAGACCTTGAGCTCAGCGCCCGGGAAGACCACGGTGGTGATGTCGCGGCCCTCCATGACCACCCCGCCCTGGCTCCCCATCTCGCGCTGGCGCCGCACCAGCTCCTCGCGCACGCCCGGGCTGTTGGCCGTGTAGCGCGAGGTCAGGGACGAGACCTCGGGCGTGCGGATGCTCTCGCCCACCCCCTGTCCATCCAGCGACACGCGCAGGCCGTCCGGGGTGGCCTCCAGCCGGATGTCGGCCTCGCGGGCCACCTGGGCCAGGGCCTCCGGGCCAGCCGCGGCCGGGTCCAGGCCGCGGCGCAGGGCGGCCAGGGTGACGGTGCGGTACATGGCCCCGGTGTCCACATAGACATAGCCCAGGCGGCGGGCCAGCAAGCGGGCGATGGTGCTCTTGCCGCTGCCGGCCGGGCCGTCGATGGCCACGGTGATGCGCTCAGGCATGCAGCTCCTCCAGGGCCTGCCAGAAGCCCTCGAATGTCTTGGCGGTGCAGGCCGGGCCCTCGATGCTGACGCCCGGCACCTTGAGGCCCACCAGGCTGAAGGCCATGGCCACCCGGTGGTCGC
>CAYXCT010000211.1:0-3845 GCA_964463435.1 uncultured bacterium
TGCTGCCCTACGTGCGCTTCGACATGGCGCGCGCCGAGGCCGACTGCCGCAAGCTGAACCCGGACGCGGCCCTGTTCAAGGCCTCGTGCACCACCGGCGAGGGCCTGGATGCCTGGTGCCAATATCTGGCGGGCAAGTCCCGCCCACCAGCAAAAGGCGGCCTTGGCCCGCTGGAATAAACTTCGCAGGGCCCTTGACGCCCTCGAATCTCGCCCATTAAAATCTCTCATGCTTCCTTACTGCCAGGAGACGAGCCATGGACGGGATCAAGATAGAGAATGAGAGCAGCAACGGCATCTCTGTGATGCACGTTCACGGCTTCATCGACACCACCACCTCCCCGGAGATGGAGAAGTCGCTGCAGGCCCTGCTGAAGGACAAGCAGAACAAGATCATCATCGACCTGGCCGGCGTGGATTACATATCCAGCGCAGGCTGGGGCATCTTCATCAGCGAGATCAAGGACATCCGCGAGCGCGGCGGCGACCTCAAGCTGGCACGCATGTCCAATGATGTGAGCGAGGTCTTTGAGCTCTTGGAGTTCGGCAACATCCTGCAGGCCCACGCCTCAGTGGAGGAGGCCGTCAAGGCTTTCTCCAGAAAGTAGGATGAGAGCCCGCGCGGCCCGCTTCTTGGCCCTGATCCTGCTGGCCCTGGTGCCGGCGCTCTCCTTCTATGGCCACTTTGAAAAGCCTTCCGGCCCGGCCGGGGGGCTTTTCATTTTTGGGGCCCTGCTGGCCTACGGGCCCCTGCTGGCCTACGGCCTCATCCTGGCCCGCGGCAAGCCCGCCCCGGCCCTGCGCACGCGCTGGGCCGCCCTGGCCCTGTCGGTGTCGGTGCAGGCAGGCCTGCTCGCCAGCGGCGGCCTGGCCTCGCCCCTGCTCCCCGCGCTGGCCCTGCTGGGCCTGCTGCTGCGCGCCTTCGCTGGCTGGCCCGCGGCCCTGCTGGGCTCGGCCTGGGCCTGCCTGGGCCTGCTGCCCCTGGCCTGGCATGCCGAAGCCGGCTGGCCAGCGGCCGTGGCGGCGCTGGCCGCGCCCTGGCTGGGCGCTTGGGCCGGCTCGCTGGCGCTGCCGTCCCAGCCCCGCCTGCCGGCCTTGCCAGCCCAGGCCCCGGCGCAAGCCCAGCCAGCCGCCAGCCTGGCGCCCCTGCCGGACTTCGATGCCCAGGCCTTCATCCAGTCCAGCTGCGGCCAGCTGCTGGACCTGGCCTTCAACGCCCAGCCGGGATGGCACAGCCTGCTGCTCTTGTGGGCCGAGCCGGGGCCTGAGGGCGCCCTGGTGCTGCGCTGCCGGGCCCTGCGCAGCCGGGCTGCCGGCGCCCGCGCCGATTGGGAGCTCAAGCCGGGCGAAGGCCTGTTCGGCTGGGTGCTCAAGGAGCGCAAGAGCCTGCTGGTGGCCGACCTGCCCTTGAGCTCGGCCGCGGCCCTGCCGCATTACGCCGCGCCCGTGGCCGCCAGGGCCGCGGCTTGCGTGCCCTTCTTCTCCGAGGGCGAGCTGTGGGGGGCCCTGGCCATGGACAAGCTGGAGCCGGGCCTGGCCCCCGGCGAGGCGGGCATGCTGGAGGCGCTGGGGCTGCAGCTGGTGCAGGCCGTGCATCTGGCGCGCCATGCCGAGCAGGCCCGCGACCAGGGCGCGCAATACTCGCGCCTGCACGAGGCCAGCCGCCGCCTGGGCCAGGACCTGGACCGCGAGGCCCTGCTCGCCAGCTTGCCCGGCCTGCTCGCCAGCCTGGTGCCGCACGACAGCTTCTTTTTGGCCCTGCGCAACGGGGAAGGGGGCTTCAGCCTGGAGCTCAGCCAGGGCTACCAGCCCGGGTTCGAGCAGCGCTTCGGCCAGCTCGACCTAGGCGCCGGCCTGCCGGGCTGGGTGGTGGGCCAGGCCGAGGCCGTGGCCTTCTCAGCCCAGGGCCGCGAGGGCCAGGTGCCCGCCTTTTTGGCTGAGGGCCTGGCCGAGCCGCCCTTTGCCAGCCTGCTGGTGCCGCTCCTGATGTCGCAGCGCGTCAGCGGGCTGCTCAAGCTCGACCGGCGCCGCGGCCCGGCCTTCGCCGAGCGCGACCGCGAGGTGGCCGGCATCTTCGCCTCGCAGGTGGCCATCACCCTCGAGAACGCGCGGCTCTACACCCTGCACAAGCAGCTGGCCACCACCGACGGCCTCACCGGGCTCTACAACCACCGCTACTTCCAGGAGCGCCTGGCCCTGGAGCTGGAGAAGAGCGGGCAGAGCGGGTCGCCGGTGTGCATGGCCCTGCTGGACATAGACCTCTTCAAGAAGTTCAACGACACCTTCGGCCACCAGGAGGGCGATGCGGTGCTCAAGCGGGTGGCCGGCCTGATGCGCGCGCGGGCCCGGCCGGGCCGCGACATCCCCTGCCGCTACGGGGGCGAGGAGTTCGTGATGGTCTACCCGGGCACCAGCCTGCCCGAGGCGCTGCAGCTGGCCGACGCCCTGCGCGCCGAGAGCGAGCAGAGCCTGAAGGGCGGCGATGCCAGCGAGCAGCGGCCCATCACCTTCTCCATCGGCGTGGCCGCCTACCCCATGACCGCCCGCGACCAGCGCCAGCTCATCCACCAGGCGGATGAGGCCCTCTACCTGGCCAAGAAGAACGGCCGCAACCGCGTCTGCAGCAGCAAAGACCTGGCCTAGGCCGCTTGGGCGCCGCCTTTTTGGTGGACAAGCCGCGCCGCCACCAATAATCTTGAACTTTGCCCCAGCGACACCCCAACGCCCCCGAGGTTTGCATGAGTGAAGAGACCAGCGAGATCGAGGCCATCCGCCGCGAGAAGGTGGCGGCCATCCGCGCCCGCGGCGAGAACCCCTATGCCTTCAAATTCGACCGCAGCCATTCCGCGGCCCAGGTGCAAGAGCAGTTCAAGGGCCTGGGCGAAGCCGGCCATGACCCCACGGAGGTGAGCGTGGCAGGCCGCCTGCTGACCCTGCGCGGCCATGGCAAGACCGCCTTTGCCACCCTGGGCGACCAGAGCGGCAGCCTGCAGGTCTACCTGAAGGCCGACATCCTGGGCCTGGAGCGGGTGAAGGGGCTCTTGCACGAGCTGGACCTGGGCGACATCGTGGGGGTCTCGGGCCCCATCTTCCGCACCCGCACCGGCGAGCTCACCGTGGAGGTCCATTCCTTCAGCCTGCTCACCAAGAGCGTGCTGCCCCCGCCCGAGAAGTGGCACGGGCTCAAAGATGTGGAGATGCGCTATCGCCAGCGCTACCTGGACCTGATGAGCAACCCCGAGGTGCGCGAGTCTTTCATCCTGAGGAGCCGCATCCTGCGCGCGGTGCGCGGCTTCTTTGAGCAGCGAGGCTTCCTGGAGGTGGAGACCCCCATCTTGCAGCCCATCGCCGGCGGCGCGGCGGCGCGGCCCTTCACCACCCACCACAATGCCCTGGACATCCCCCTCTTCCTGCGCATCGCGCCTGAGCTGTACCTGAAGCGCCTGCTGGTGGGCGGCTTTGAGCGCGTCTTTGAGATGAACCGCAACTTCCGCAACGAGGGCGTCAGCATCAAGCACAACCCGGAGTTCACCATGGTGGAGTGCTACCAGGCCTACACCGATGGCAGCGGCATGATGGAGCTGACCGAGCAGCTCATCGCCCACGCGGCCCAGAGCTGCCTGGGCACCCTCAAGGTGGATTATCAGGGTGCCAGTCTGGACCTCACCCCGCCCTGGCCCCGCCTGCCCATGGCCCAGGCCGTGCGCGAGCTGGGCGGCGTGGACCTTGAGCGCCTGGATGCCTCAGCCCTGGCCCGCCTGCTGCCGGACATGGCGCCGGCGCAGCGGGAGGCCTTGAGCCCGGGCAAGCTGCTGGAGGAGCTCTTCTCGCGGCACGTGGAAGCCA
>CAYXCT010000212.1:0-3841 GCA_964463435.1 uncultured bacterium
GGGCAAGACCATCTGCGTGCTGGCGGACGCCTGCGCCTTCCCGGTGCAGTCCTTCACCCGCAAGTTCCGCCCCGAGTTCGAGGAGTACATCCGCTCCGGCAAGCGCTGGTCGCTCACCGGGTGGCGCGAGGAGCCGCCGGCTCCCCTTGCCGGGGGAGGCCGCTGATGCCCGCCCTCACCATCAACGGCAAGCCGCTGGAGGTCCCCCCCGGCACCAACCTCATCGAGGCCGCGCGCCTGGCGGGTGCCGAGGTGCCCCATTTCTGCTACCACCCGGGGCTCTCCGTGGCGGGCAACTGCCGCATGTGCCTGGTGGAGATCGCCGGCAACCCCAAGCTGCAGATCGCCTGCAACACGCCGGCGGCCGAGGGCCAGGCGGTGCTCACCGAGAGCCCCAAGGTCAAGGCGGCGCGGGCCGGGGTCATGGAATTCCTGCTCTTGAACCACCCCATCGACTGCCCGGTCTGCGACTGCGCCGGCGAGTGCTTCTTGCAGGACCACTACATGCGGCACGACCTGGCCGCATCGCGCCTGGAGGAGCCCAAGAACAAGAAGCGCAAGGCCCAGGACATCGGCCCCCATGTGATGCTGGACACCGAGCGCTGCGTGCTCTGCTCGCGCTGCGTGCGCTTCACCGATGAGGTGAGCAAGACCCATGAGCTGGGCATCTTCGGCCGCGGCTCGCGCGAGGAGGTGGGCCTGGTGGAGGGCACCCGGCTGGCGAACGCCTATTCGGGCAACGTGGTGGACCTCTGCCCGGTGGGCGCGCTCACCGACAAGAATTTCCGCTTCAAGAGCCGGCCCTGGTTCCTGGAGGAGACCGAGACCATCTGCACCGGCTGCAGCCAGGGCTGCAACATGGTGCTCGACATCAACCCCCACCCCTTCAACAAGGTGGGCACGGGCCGCGCTTACCGCAGCTATCCGCGCTTCAACCCCGCGGTCAACGGCCATTGGATGTGCGATGAGGGCCGCTACCGCTTCCCCATCATCGATGAGGGCCGCTTTGCGGAGCCTCTGGTGGCCGGCCTGGCCGCCACCCCTGAGCGCGCGGTGGCAGCCCTGGCAGCTGGCCTCAAGGCCGCGGGCGCGCCTGTCACCTTCCTGCTCTCGCCAGGGCTGAGCATCGAAGAGCTGGCAGCCTGGCAATGGCTCTCCGGCAAGCTGGGCGCCAGCGCCATCCTGGCCAGCGAGCTGATCCCGCTGGGCCAAGGGGACGGCTTCCTCATCCAAGGCGAGAAGAGCCCGAACCGCAAGGGCGGCTTGCTGCTGGGCCTGCCAGAGAAGGGCGCCCAGGCAGCAGCGTCCCTGGCCCGCGAAGGCAAAGGGCGCCTGGTGGCGGTCGCCACCGGCGATTTGGAGCCCGCGCTCGAAGCAGCCTGCCTCGCCCTGCTCACCACCCATTCAAGCCCTGCTTGCGCCAGCGCCGCGGTGGCCCTGCCGCTGGCCGTGTGGGCCGAGCAAGACGGCGCCTTCATCAACCGCCTGGGCCTGGCTCAGCGCGCCAACCGGGCCCTGGCGCCGATGGGCTCGGCGCTGCCGGCCTGGGATTGGGCTTGGCGCCTGGCCAGGGAGCTCGGCTTCCAAGCGGATTACGCCGCTCGGTCCTCGGACATCTTCGCTGCCGTGAGCGCGGCTCATCCGGCGCTGGCGGGCCTCAGCTATCAAGCCCTGGGCAGCCAGGGCGCTCAGGTCAGGGAGGGGAAGTGATGCAGGTCGCGGGCATCGCCATAGAGCCTTGGATGCTGCAGGCTGCCGCCTTGCTGGCCAAATGCATCCTGGTCTTCACCATCATCATGACCGGCGGGGCCGTGCTCTCCTGGGTCGAGCGCAAGCAGAGCGCCCTCATCCAAGACCGCCTGGGCGCCAACCGCGCCGACTTGAACATCCTGGGCCGCAAGATCACGGCCAAGGGCCTGGTGTTCATGCTCACCGACGGCATCAAGGGCATCACCAAGGAGGACTACATCCCGCCCAAGGCCAGCGCCTTCCTGCACACCCTGGCCCCCTTCATCGTCAGCTTCTGCGCGGCCGCGGCTTTCGTGGTGCTGCCCTTCGGCGGCAGCGTCGAGCTGCCCTGGATCGGCCATGTGGACCTGTGCATCGCGCCCTCCGAGGTGGGCCTGCTGCTGGCCTTCGCCATCCTCTCCATGGGCGTCTACGGCGTGGTGCTGGCGGGCATTGTCAGCGACAACAAGTTCGCCACCCTGGGGGCCCTGCGCGGCACGGCCCAGCTCATCAGCTATGAGGTCACGCTGGGGCTCACCCTGATGGGCAGCCTCATGCTCTACCACAGCCTCGACCTCTCGGCCATCGTGGCCCGCCAGGGGCATATGATCCACCTCTTCGGATGGGCCCTGCCCATCCCGGCCTGGGGCGTCTTTTTGCAGCCGCTGGGCTTCTTGCTCTTCTTGGCCGCCACGGTGGTGGAGAACAAGCGCATCCCCTTCGACCTGCCCGAGGGCGAGAGCGAGATCATCGGCTACTTCCTCGAGTATTCGGGCATGAAGGCCCTCATCTTCATGATGTCCGAGTACATCGAGTCCATCTTCTTCAGCTGGCTAGTGGTGGTCCTCTTCTTCGGCGGCTGGCAGCTGCCCGGCCTGCACCTGGAGCAGGCCGGGCAGAGCGGGTTCTTCTGCTTTGGCCATCTGGTGCTGGCCCTGCCCTTCTGGGGCGCGGTGGCGGTCGCCGCTGCCGGCTTTGCCGCCAAGGTGGGCTTCTTCATCTGGCTCTTCATGCAGGTGCGCTGGACTCTCCCGCGCTTCCGCTACGACCAGCTCATGCACCTGGGCTGGAAGATCATGCTGCCCCTGTCCCTGGCCAACCTGGCGCTGACCGCGCTGCTGGCCTACTCCCTGAAGCCCTGAGGCGTCCGTGAAGATCCAGCGCCGAGAGATGAGCGTTTTGGAGCGGGTCTACTACCCCGAGATCATCAAGGGGCTGTGGATCACATCCCGCCATTTCTTCAAGAACCTGGCCCTGCACAGCCTGCACGCCGTGGGCCTGGCCCAGGGCCACGCGGCCATGGTGACCATCGAGTACCCGGACGTGCGCCGCCCCTCGCCCCCGGCCTCGCGCACCCGCCACCGCCTCACCCGGCGGGCAGATGGCACGCCCAAGTGCGTGGCCTGCATGATGTGCGCCACCGCCTGCCCCTCGGATTGCATCTACATCGAGGCTGGCGAGCACCCCGACCCGGCCATCGAGAAGTACCCGGTGCGCTTCGACATCGACATGTCCAAGTGCGTCTTCTGCGGCTTCTGCGTGGAGGCCTGCCCCAAGGACGCCATCCGCATGGACACCGGCATCGTGGAGCTGGGCTGGCACGACCGCCGCGACCTCATCTTTGACATCAACCACTTGATGCGCGAGGACCCCTCCATCCCCCTCGGCGACACTCCCCCCGCCTTCAAGCTCACACAGCTGGTGCGCTGATGCCCACCTCCATCGCCCTGATCCTTTTCTTCGCCATCACGGCCGGCAACTTCGCCGGCATGATCGCGCTCTCCGCGCTGGTGGGGCCCAAGCGGCCCAACCTGGTCAAGGACGAGCCCTTCGAATGCGGCAGCATCCCGCTGGCGCCCCAGCCCGGGCGCCTGCATGTCCGCTTCTACCGCGTGGCCATGCTCTTCATCGTGTTCGACATCGAGACCGTGCTGCTCTACCCCTGGGCGGTCATCGCCCGGCCCGAGCTGGGGCGCCTTGGGCTGGCCGAGATGGGGCTCTTCGTGCTGGTGCTGGCCGCCGGGCTGGCCTATGTCTGGAAGAGAGGGGGGCTGGAATGGGACTGACGCAAGCGCTCTGCATCCTCTTTGGCGCGCTGGCCCTGGCCAGCGCC
>CAYXCT010000213.1:0-3823 GCA_964463435.1 uncultured bacterium
GGCGCCCTTCGGCATGTTGGGCCAGTCGCCATCCCTGCGCCGCGCCCTGCTGCTGGCCGCCAAGGTGGCGCCCACCGACAGCACGGTGCTGATCACCGGCGAGACCGGCACGGGCAAGGAGCTGCTGGCGCGCAGCATCCACGCCATGAGCCCCCGCCGCGACCAGCCCTTTGTGGCCGTCAACACCGGTGCCATCCCCGAGACCCTGCAGGAGGCCGAGCTCTTCGGCCACAGCAAGGGCAGCTTCACGGGCGCCGACCGCGACCGCAAAGGCCTGTTCGAGGAGGCCAACAAGGGCACGCTCTTCTTGGATGAGGTGGGCGAGATGAGCCCCAGCCTGCAGGTGAAGCTCTTGCGGGCGCTGGAGAGCCGCGAGGTGCGCGCGGTGGGCAGCAACGAGGGCCGGCGCGTGGACGTGCGCGTGCTGGCGGCCACCCACCGCGACCTGGCCGCCATGGTGCGGCAGGGGCGCTTCCGCGAGGACCTCTACTTCAGGCTCAATGTCATCCAGATACCCCTGCCGCCCTTGCGCGAGCGCGGGGACGACCTGCGGCTGCTGCTGGAGAGCTTCTTGGAGCGGCATGCGCGGCGCTATGGCAAGCCCGGGCTCGGCTATTCGCCCGAGGCCCTGGAGCTGCTGCTGCACCACGCCTGGCCGGGCAACGTGCGCGAGCTGGACAATGTGGTGCAGCACGCGGTGCTGATGGCCGATGGGCCCAAGGTGCTGCTGCGCGACCTGCCGCCCACCTTGGAGGGGCCGCCGCGCCTGCCCGGGCCTGCCGGCGCGCAGCCGCGGGCGGGGGAGCCGGGGCTGGTGGTGGAAGCCCCCGGCTTTCTCACCCTGGATGAGGTGGAGCGGCGGCACATCATGGAGACCCTGCAGCGCTGCCTGGGCAATCAGAGCCTGGCGGCCCGGCGGCTGGGGATATCGCGAAGCACGCTTTGGCGCAAGATGAAGGAACTGGCCTTGGACCCGGCTGAGCCGGGCGATGACGAGGAGGCGGGATGAGGCTTCGAAATGGGTTCTTGCTGCTCTGCCTGGCCCTGGCAGGCCAGGCGCTTGGCATGGAAGGCCGCGCTCCGGCACATCTGGCGGCCCCGCAGGGCCTGACCTTGAGCGTGCAACCGGGCGGGGTCTGGAGGCTGGTCTGGGACCCCATCTTGGATGACGGGCTGATGGGCTACAGCGTGCTGGGCCGCCAGGCAGGCAAGAAGGAGTTCACGCGCCTCACCAAGGCGCCCATCGCCCGCGCCCTGTTCCAGTTCCGCGGCCTGGCCGCCGGCCAGGATGAGGAGCTGGTGGTGGTGGCGGAGTATGAGGCCGGGCCCAGCGCGCCCAGCACGGCGGCCTTGCGCCGCCTGGCCCTGGCCCTGGCCGCGGACATGGCCAGCCCGCTTGTGCCCAAGCCGGAGAAGCCCGCCGCAGGGCCCCAGCCCCTGCCCCAGCACCAGCCGCAAGCATCGGCCACGCCCTTCTTCAGCGCTCCGGTGCGGCCCGGCCGCGGGCTGCTCGTGGGCCGCGGCAAGCTGGATGCCAAGGCAGACCTGGGCTATGACATCGAGAGCTTTGTGAGCAACGGATGGGGCTATGTCAACCAGCCCAACAGCAACACGGGGACCATGCCCTTCAACCTCATTGACTATTACAATTACGACCCCAGCCGGCTCTATTACTGGGAAGAGGTGAATTCGCGCACCATCTTCAGCGTGCCCCTCACCGTCCGCTATGGCCTCCTTGATGCGATGGAGCTGGGAGTCACTGGCGCCTGGCATTCGGAGAGCGCCATCTTTGAGCGGGCCACCGTGAATGGCAATGAGTACAACAGCACCATCAATACGCCGGAGATGCACACCTCCGGCATTGCAGACACCACGGTCTATGCCAAGCTGCAGCCCGTAGCCCAATGGCCCCTCCTCTTCTCGGCCGAGGCGCTGCTGCCGACCGGGACTTCGCGCTTCACCTCCTATGCCGCCTACCTGACGGATGTGGCCATGGGGGTGTCGCCCACCTTGCAGGCCGGCACGGGCGATGGCGTCATGCGGCTCACGCTGCGCGCGCAATGGGGATGGAAGGCGCTCAAGCCTGGCGTGTTCTACGAGGCGGCTTACACGCCCTCGGCCAGCGAGGATTACAGCCTGACCGTGGCCGGCACCACCTTTGATCATCATGCTGATTTTGGCGAGATCTGGGAAGGCGGCTTAGGCTACACCATGCCTTGGGAGGTGGTGACAGGCCAGGGCGCTTTGGTGGTGGGCGTGACCGGCCGCAGCATCAAGCCTGGGCGCTGGACCGTGGACGGCAGCAATATGGTCGCACCCACGGACACCTATGATGCTGGGGCGGTGCATACCTACGCCGACTTGAATTTGGTGGAGAACAATGAGATGGAGGTCTACGCGCAGGTGGAGCAGGACATCACCCAGTATCTGGGCACCAGCTGCAAGGCCTACTGGCGGAGCGAAGCAGATGGCTACACCTACGGCATCTGCGGCGGGGTGGTCTACTGAGCCTTGGCCCGGCCCCTGAGGGCCGGGCCTTCTCTTTTGGGGTGGCAGATGGCGGCAGCCAAGCATGTGGTGACCGGCGCCTTCGGGTATTCCGGCCAGGCGATCGCTGAGCGCCTGCTGGCGCAGGGTGAAGAGGTGGCCACGCTCACCAACTCGCTGGAGCGGGGCAATCCCTTCGGCGGCCGCGTCAAGGCCATGCCCTACAACTTTGACCGGCCCGAGGCCCTGGCCGAGTCCCTGCGCGGGGCAGAGGTGCTCTACAACACCTACTGGGTGCGCTTCAACCACGCCTCGTTCAAGCACGCCCTCGCTGTGGAGAACAGCCTGCGGCTCTTTGAGGCCGCGCAAAAGGCGGGCGTGCGCCGCGTTGTCCATATCAGCATCCTCAACCCCTCAGAGAGCTCGCCCTTCGAGTACTACCGCGGCAAGGCCCTGCTGGAGAGGGAGCTGATCGCCTCAGGCCTTAGCTACTGCATCCTGCGGCCCGCCGTGCTCTTTGGCCGCGGGGACATCCTCATCAACAACATCGCCTGGATGCTCAGGCATCTGCCGGTCTTTGGCATCTTTGGGGACGGCAAGTACAAGATCCAGCCGGTGCATGTGGATGACCTGGCGCGCTTGGCCGTGGAGGGCGGGGCCATGCTGGACCGGCGCATCATCGATGCGCTGGGGCCAGAGGCCTTCACTTACCGGGGCCTGGTGCAGGCCCTGGCAGGCATCTTGGGGCTGCGGCGCCCGCTGCTGCCGGTGCCTGCGCGGGCTGGCTACTGGATGGGCTGGCTGATGGGCAAGGTGATGGATGATGTGGTGGTCACGCGCGAGGAGCTGGGCGGCCTGCTGGCCGGCCTGCTCTACAACGGGGGCGAGGCCACGGGCAGCATCAAGCTGACCGATTGGGCCAAGGACAATGCCAAGACCCTGGGACGGCATTACGCCAGCGAGCTGGCCCGGCGCCGCAACCGCAAGGCGGCTTATGGGGATCTCTGAGCAAGCATCGCCATCTTGGGCGCGGGCTTGACGCAGGCATGCCTCGTTTAGGGGCAGCAGCCCGACATTGAGGCCATCATTGAAGAACCAAGATCACCCTGGGCTAGCCAGGCGGGCTCTGCCAGCGCTGGGCATGGCTGCCTTTGCGCTTTATATCCTTTACCTGTTCACCTGGCATGGCTCGGTGCGGAACGCGCTGCTCTGCTGGGGCTTTGTCGCCCCGCGGGGCGCTTGGCCCACCTTGATCCTCGGGAATTTGGACCTCAACCCCTGCTTTGTCATCCCCCTGCTCTTTGCTGCCGCCTGGTTCGGGCTGCCGCCTCAATGG
>CAYXCT010000214.1:0-3805 GCA_964463435.1 uncultured bacterium
CGCGTCACCAACACCTCTTCCGCCCCCCTGGACGTGGACCTCATCCCGGTGGTGGAGTACACCCATTTCGACGCGCTCAAGCAGTTCACCAACGCCGACTGGGTGCCCCAGACCATGCAGAGCCGCGCGATCCGCCAGGAGGGCGGGCGCCTGGTGCTGACCCAGTACGCCTTCATGCACAAGGACAGCATGGTCAACTACCTGACCTGCGACCAGCCGGTGCTGAGCTTTGAGAGCGACCGCCAGCGCTTCCTGGGCGAGAACGGCTACGGCACCTGGCAGGCCCCGGGCGCGCTCAAGGCCGAGGCCCTCTCCAACACCGAGGCCAACCGCGGGGACAACATCGGCGCCCTGCTCATCGCGCTGAAGGGCCTCAAGCCCGGCGAGACCCGCCGGGTGGTGACCCAGCTGGGGCAGATGCGGGACATGGCCAGCGAGCAGGCCGAGATAGCCCGCTTCCGCGACACCGCCAATGTGGACAAGGCCCTGGCCGACCTGGCCAAGTTCTGGGAGGGCTACCTCTCGCCCATCCAGGTGGAGACCCCCAGCGCCGACCTGGACAACATGGTCAACGTGCACAACCCGCGCCAGAGCTACATCACCAAGAACTGGTCGCGCTACCTCTCGCTCTACCAGCTGGGCTTGGGCGACCGCGGCCTGGGCTTCCGCGACTCCAGCCAGGACTGCATGGGCATCCTCCCCAACAAGCCGGAGGAGGCCCGCGAGCTGATGGTCAAGCTGCTCTCCACCCAGAACCCGGCTGGCAACGCCATGCACCAGTTCAACCCGCTGACCATGGAAGGCTCGGTGGGCGACAGCCATGAGATGGCCGACCGGCCCAAGTACTATGGCGACGACCATCTGTGGATCGTGCTGACCACCTGCTATTACCTGAAGGAGACCGGTGACACCGCCTTCTTGGGCTGGGAAGTGCCCTTTTACGCCAAGAAGGGCGTTGAGCGCGAGAAGGGGACCGTGCTGGAGCACCTGGAGCGCGCGGTGGGCTTCACCCACGGCGACCTGGGGCAGCACGGCCTGCCCCTGCTGGGCTTCGCCGACTGGAACGACACCATCAACCTGCGCACCGGGGCTGAGAGCCTGTTCAACGCCAACCTCTATGGCGCCGGGCTCAAGGAGCTGGTGGAGCTCTTCCGCCACCTGGGCGAGGCGGCCAAGGCCGACAAGTACCAGCAGTGGTGGGAGCAGATGAAGAAGACCGTCAACCAGGTGGCCTGGGACGGGGAGTGGTGGCTGCGCTACTTTGACTTTGACGGCAAGCCCTTGGGCAGCAAGGGCAGCGCCATCACCAAGCTCTTCATGGAATGCCAGCCCTGGAGCGTGCTCTCCGGCTTCGCCGAGGGCGAGCGGGCCCGCGCCTGCATGGACAGCGTGCATGCCAAGCTCAACACCAAGAACGGGCTCAAGCTCAGCTGGCCCAGCTTCACCAAGTACGACCCCAATGTGGGCGGCGCCACCACCTACCCCCCGGGGGCCAAGGAGAACGGCGGCATCTTCCTGCACACCAACCCCTGGTGCATGATCGCGGCCACCCTGCTGGGCGACGGCGACCGGGCCTACCAGTACTATGACCAGATCAACCCCTCCACGCGCAACAGCCGCATCGATGAGTACGAGGTGGAGCCCTATGTCTACGCCCAGAACATCCTGGGCGACGAGCACCCGCAGTTCGGGCTGGGCCGCAACAGCTGGCTCTCAGGCACGGCCACCTGGACCTACCAGGCCGCGCACAAGTACATCCTGGGCATGCTGCCGGATTATGGCGGCCTGCGCCTGGACCCCTGCATCCCCAAAGCTTGGGACGGATTCAAGGCCAAGCGCGTCTTCCGCGGGGTCGAATACCGCATCACGGTGCGGAACCCCCAGCATGTCAGCAAGGGCATCAAGAGCCTGAGCGTGGACGGCAAGCAGGTCGCGGGCAACCTGATACCCCTGGCCAGCGGCAAGAAGGCGGTGGAAGTTGTGGCGGTGATGGGCTGACAAGGCCCGCGGGGGGCGGCAATGCCGAGTGATGAGCACTGGATGAGCCTGGCCCTGCAGGAGGCCCGCAAGGGCCAGCACCGCACCTATCCCAACCCCTGGGTGGGCGCCCTGCTGGTCAGGGCCGGCAAGCTGGTCGGTCGCGGGCATCATGAGAAGGCAGGCCTGCCCCATGCCGAGGTGCTGGCCCTGCGCCAGGCCGGGTCCCGCGCCAGGGGCGCCACGCTCTACGCCACCCTGGAGCCCTGCAACCACAGCGGCCAGACCCCGCCCTGCACCCTGGCCATCCTCAGGGCCGGCGTGGCCCGCGTGGTGGCGGCCTGCCCTGACCCGGGCGCCCGCGAGGGCAAGGGCCTGGCCTTCTTGGCCAGCCAGGGCCTCAAGACCGGGCCCTGGCTGATGCGCGCCGAGGCCGAGGCGCTGATCGCGCCCTTCCTCTTCAGCGTGCGCCAGGGCAGGCCCTGGGTGCTGCTCAAGGCGGGCATGACTTTGGATGGCAAGCTGGCCACGGCCAGCGGCGAGTCCCAATGGATAACCGGGCCAGAGGCGCGCGCGGATGCGCGGCGCCTGCGCGGCGAGTGCGACGGCCTGCTGGTGGGCGCCGGCACCGTGGCCGCGGATGACCCGGGCCTCAAGCCCGCGCCCGGCAGCCCCTTCTTCCCCATGCGCTTCATCCTGGACCCCAAGGCCGTGCTGGGCATGGGCCGCCAGATATTCCAACAGCAGGCCAAGCCCTGGTGGCTGGTGGGCCCGGGGGCCAGGCCCGCGCAGCTCAAAGCCGCCCAGCGCCAGGGCGTGAAGGTGCAGGCCTTCCCCGCGGCCAGCCTGGATGCTATGCTTCCCAGGGTGATGGGCTTCTTGGCCAGCCTCAAGGTCCGCCGGCTGATGGTGGAGGGCGGCAGCCAGGTGCTGGGCGCGTGCCTGCGCCTGGGCTTGGCCGAGGAGCTGGCGCTCTACATCGCGCCCAAGCTGCTGGGGGGCCAGGACAGCCTGGCTGTTTTTGGCGGCCGGGGGCCGGCCAAGCTGGCCCAGGCCAGGCGCATCACCGGCTTCAAGGTCGAGGCCATGGGCCATGACCTCAAGGCCACGGGCAGATTCTCTTAGAGGCGGGCATGTTCACAGGCATCATCGAGCATCTGGGCGTCGTCTCACGGCTGGAGCCCATTGATTCTGGCCAGCGGCTCTTTGTGAGGGCCGCTGGATTGGACCATTTGAAGAAGGGCGAGAGCATCTGCACCAACGGCGTGTGCCTCACCGTCATCTGGCAGCAGGGCGATGAGCTGGCCTATGACCTGAGCCATGAGACCCTGCGCCTGACCACCTTGGGCGGGCTCAAGCCCGGCGCGGCGGTGAACCTTGAGCGCTCGCTGGCCGTGGGCGACCGCATGGGCGGGCATTTTGTGGCCGGCCACGTGGACGGCGTGGGCAGGGTGGCGGCCATCACGCCCCAGGGCGAGGGCAGCGAGATCAGCTTTGAGGCGCCGGTGGCGCTGATGCCCTACATCGCGGAGAAGGGGAGCGTCTCGGTGGAGGGCGTCAGCCTGACCCCCTGGGCCGTCAGCGGCAACCGCTTTACGGTGGCCTTCATCCCCAACACCCTGCAGGCCACCAACCTGGGCGGCAAGCAGGCGGGCGACCCAGTGAACCTTGAGATAGACCTGCTGGCCCGCTACCTGCGCCGGCTGCTGGACGCGGGCGCGGCCCAGCCGCAAGCCGGGCTCTTTGAGCGGCGGCCCCTGTGAGGATCACCGAGGCCGGCGGCTCGAACTTCAGCTCAGACCCGTCGCGCAAGGCCCAGGGCAAGGGA
>CAYXCT010000215.1:0-3789 GCA_964463435.1 uncultured bacterium
CACGATCTTCTTCACGCCATCCCATTTGATGTTGGTGGTCTGCTTGTACTGGCGCTCCAGCTCCCGGCGCGCATGGTCGAACCCTATCTTCTTCCCCCGGCCCTGCGGCGGAAAGACCGTGATGGAGAGCCCACCATCCGCCGTGTTGACCGTGATGTAGCCATCGACGTCTTTGCTGACCATATTGCCTCCCTTGTGAGGACCTTGGTTTGGGCGCCGAAATGCAAGGACTTAAAGCTGTTGACCCTGGCCTTGCAGGCCAGCCTGCAGCCTGAGCACGGCGCGGGCGTAGATCTGCGAGACGCGGGGGGCGGAGATGCCGAGCAGGCGGGCGATCTCCTTGTGGCTGAGCTCTTCGTAGGCGGCCAGGGTGACCACCAATCGCTCGTTCTCGGGCAAGGCCTCGATGAGGGCTGCCAGCCTCTCCAAGGTCCGCTGGCGCAGAGCCAGCTCCTCGGGGCCGCTGGGCTTGAGGATGGGGTGGTGGAATCGCCCCAGCGCGTCTTCCCCGCCGCCCTCCAGGCCATCGAGGAAGACCAGCGAAGCAGGCCCCAGCTCCAGCAGCTCCTGCCGCAGGGCTTCCACGCTCATGCCCGCCTCGCCGGCCAGCTCCGCCTCAGAGGCGCCGCGGCCCAGGCGCTGCTCGGCGCGGCGGAGCGCGGCCTGCAGGGACTTCCAGCGCTGCCGGCGCTGCTTGGATATCCAGTCTTGGCGCCTCAGCTCATCAAGCATGGCGCCGCGGATGCGGTGGGAGGCGAAAGTCGGGAAGCTGGCCCCATGCCCCTCCCGGAAATGCTCGAAGGCCTCCATCAAGCCTAGCACGCCCGCATTCTTGAGGTCATCGGCCAGCTGTCGGCCTGCCTCGGCTGGCAGCGCGTGCCTGAGCCGGGAGAGGGCTCCCTGCACCAGCGGCAGATAGGCCACCAGCAGGTCCTCGCGGGCCTCAAGGCTGCGGCCGCGCTTCCATTGCTCCCAGAGCGCGTCCAGCTCGCGGCCATCGGCCATCCCCGGCCTCAGCCCTTGCCAGGACCGGCGTTGAGCTCAGCGGCCAGGTCGGGGACCGCCTCGTCATCCAGCACGCGGTCAAAGCGCTGCCCCTGCGCGGGGGCGGGCTCCGGCTCGGCCGGAGCTGGCGGCTGCAGGATGGCTTCCACGGGCGAGGCCTCCCCGCCCAGGTCAACGGGGCGGGCTTCAGTGCTTGTCACCTGGACGCCGCCGCCGGGCTCCAAAGGCAGGGCCTCCTCTTTGTTGACCAGGCCGGCCATGAAGCCCCCGTACCAGTAGCCCGCCAGCGAGAACACCAGCAGGGCTGCCAGGCCGCGCACCAAAAAGCTGGTCAGGTCTGCGCCCAGGGCCAGGTTGAAAAGGCTGACAAAGACCAGGGCGCCCAGGCCGATGAACACGGCCATGCGCTTCTCAAGGTCTTGGTAGGCGCTGGTGATCTCCTTCACGGAACCCTCCTAGATCTGGATGATAGTGGCGTCAAGATTGGTTGAAGAGCCCGGCCAAGCGGCCGAAGAAGCCGCCCAGGCTGGAGCGGCGCTCGGCGCTGGCCTCGTGCGTGGCTGACAGGCGCTCGGCCAGGGCGTTGACCGCCAGCGAAGCCGGGCAGCCCGGATGGCCCAGCACAAAGGGGTTCTGCTCGCGCACGGCCTGCCAGACCTTGGGATCCTTGGGCACGCTGCCCAGGTAGTCCAGGTGCATGCCCAAGAAGCGCTGGGCCAGCGTGCGCATCAGCCCGCCCAGCTCTTCGCCCTCGCGCTCGTCCTTGGCCTGGTTGACCACCAGCGAGAGCCGGGCGTTGAAATCCTCCTGGCAGGTCACCTTGATGAGCCCATAGGCGTCGAGCCGGGCGGTGGGCTCGGGCGTGGTCACCACCAGGCTCTGGTCGGCCGCCAGCACGAAGCTGATCACATTGCGCGAGATGCCGGCGCCGGTGTCGATGATGATGTAGTCAGCCCGGTCCTCGATGAGCGCGAAATGGGAGAGGATGCGCTCCCGCTGCTGGTTGCTCAGGTTGGCCAGCTGGCTGATGCCGTTGCCGGAGGCGATGACCTTGAGCCCCAGCGGGCCCTCGGTGAGCACCTCATGGATGTGCTTCTGGCCATGCACCACATGCTGCAGGGTGTACTGGGGCGAGATGCCCAGCAGCACGTCCACATTCGCCATCCCCAAGTCGGCATCAAAGAGGATGACCTGCTTGCCGAGCCTGCAGAGGGCCAGCGAGAGGTTGATCGAGATGTTGCTCTTGCCGACCCCGCCCTTGCCGCTGGTGACCGCGATGACCTGGGCCGCGTTGGGCTGGCTGGGGCTGGCGCTGAGCAGGGCGCGGGCCCCGGCTTCGGCCTGGGCCATGCCGTGCTTGGCCTGCTTCGCCAGCTGCCGGAGCCTCTCAGCCTGGTCTTGCATGCTTCTCCCCCAGCACCAGGTCCGCCATCCGCTCGGGCGTCGCCACCTCGATGTCGTCAGGCACCATCTGCCCCGTGGCCAAGTAGGACACCGGGATGTTGAAGCTGCTGGCCAGGTTCAGGAAGAGGCCGTAGGTCTTGGTCTCATCCAGCTTGGTGAAGAGGAAGCGGTTGATGGGGCCCAGGCCGAACTTGGCGACGATGGGCAGCAGGTCCGCGTTCTTGGTGGTGGCGGAGATCACCAGATGGGTCTCAGAGGGCTTGGCCACCTCTAGAAAGCCGCGCAGGTCCTGGATCTGCGCCCGGTTCTGCGGGCTGCGCCCGGCGGTGTCCATGAAGATGAGGTCCCGGTCGGCCATGCGGTTGAGGGAGGCCGCCAGCTCCTCGGGCGTGCTCACCGCCTCGAAGGGGATGTCGATGATGTCGCGGTAGATGCGCAGCTGCTCCACGGCGCCGATGCGGTAGGTGTCGGCGGTGATCAGGCCCACCCGGCGCTGGTGCAGCAGCGAGTACTGCGAGGCCAGCTTGACCAGGGTGGTGGTCTTGCCGACGCCCGTGGGCCCGATGAAGGCCACCACCCTGGGCTTGCCGGGGACGGGCTCGATGGGGCCGGAGACCTTGAGCAGGGCCGCCAAGCGGGCCTGCACCATGGGCACCAGGCTGCCGCTGCGCGGGTAGCCCCGCTCCGTGATCTCAGAGCTCACCGAATCCAGGATGCGGTGGACGATGTCGGCTTCGCAGCCGGCCTTGAGCAGGGCCTTCTCAAAGCGCAGCACCTCGGGGTGCCAGCGCCTGTCGGGCGCGGGGCTGGCCTTCTCGGCGGCCCGGCCAAAATTGGGGCCGGCCAGCACCTTGCCCTCATTGAGCTCGCTCTGAAAGACCCCTTCCCTTCTCTGCTCTCGCTCCGCCTCGCGCTCGGCGCGAGGCTGCGGCGCGGGCTGCTCCATCCGGGGCGCCGGGCGCTCGGCCGGGGGGGCCAGGCGCTTGGGCGGCAGGCTGCGGGCCGCGGGAGCCGGCAGCGCGGCCCGCGAGGACGGGCGCGGCGCCGGGGCCAAAGCCTGCGGCGGCTCGAGGATGGGCACATCCACCCCTGCCGTCACCTCTATCTGCTCGCTGGCCCACAGGCCCAGGAAGCCGCCCTTGCGGACCTTCTTGGTGTACAGGATGACCGCTTCAGGCCCCAGCTCGCGCTTGACGCGGCTCAGGGCCTCCTGGACCGAAGGGGCCTCAAACCGCTTTATCTGCATGGCCTGCGTTCACAACGCCCGCGGGTTGTATCTCCGTCTTGGGGTCGAGCTCGTTGTAGGAGAGCACCACCAGGTTGGGCAGCACCTTCTCGACCAGGCGCTTGAAATGCCTGCGGACCGCCGGCGAGCAGATG
>CAYXCT010000216.1:0-3787 GCA_964463435.1 uncultured bacterium
GAGGTGAATGAAGAGGGCAGCGAGGCAGCCGCGGCCACGGCCGTGGTCATGGTGATGAAAGCCGTGGCCAGGCGGCCGCGCCTCGCCGAGTTCAAGGCTGACCACCCCTTCCTCTTTGCCATCATCCACAAGCCCAGCAGCGCGCTCCTGTTCTTGGGCCGCGTGGCTGACCCGGCCCAGTGAGGGGCTCTTTGCCTGGAGGTTTTAGGATGAAGATGAGGAGAGCTTGGGCTCTTGGGCTGGCATTGGCCGCACTGGCGGGCTGCGCGGAGAACGCCAAGAAGGACTACTACAAGGACGACCCGGCCTGGGCCGCTGAGAGGACCGCAACGGGCATCTTCTGCCAGACCGACGCGGACAGCGTGTACAAGGCCATGCAGCAGGTCTGCCAGCAGCGGGGCATCAAGCTGACCCGCGACAAAGGCGCCGAGATAGCCTGGACCCGCACCATCCATGACCCGGCCTTGGGCGACTTCTCCCTGGTGGCCACCTTCACAGAGAACATCGGCGAAGGCTCTTGCATCCAGGTGGATTGGAAGCCCACCGGCAAGTCGAATGTGCTGGATGAGGCGGCCAGCAAGGCTTACGTGGACGGCCTGAACCAGGACCTGTTCAAGGCCTTGAAGTCCGCGGACATGGCCCGGTGAGCAGGCGGGGAGCCTGGCGATAAGGTGAAGGGGAAGGAATAAGCGCCTGCTGAGAGGCCCTTTAGCATAGGCAGCCTTTCACCATCTCCGCGAGGAGACAAGCAGGCGGGGAGATGACACAGAGCAAGGGCAGGGGCATCAAATACTGGCTGGAGCTCATCGCCATCCCCACGGGCACGGCCCTCACCTTGTGCGTCATCATGCAGGCGCAGTGCAACCAGGCGCGCACCGAGAGATTCAGGCTGCTGGACAAGCAAGAGCAGCAGTCGCAGAAGAAGGATCAAGATTGGGACAGCCAGAAGCACCTGATGCAGGTGCTCTACAATGAGCGCCTGCGCCTGGGGCTGATGTACAGGATGCAGCTGGACTTGATCGAGAAGGGCCATAGCGATGCCGTGGTCGATTTGGTCCAATCTAAATGGGATGAGAACCTGAGCTTGAACCCGGGAAGCGTGGATGAGCTGGTGAAGCTGGGGGAGTTCGCCTACCAGGGCAAGCAGTACAACTATTCCTATTTGGTGGCGTTGAAGGGCATCACCAGCACCAACAAGGCAGGGACAAAGGAAGAGCGCAAGGCCCGGCTCAATTTTTACAAGAAGATGCTGAATGAGGCGATCAAAAAGGTTGAATCCGCTCAGCCCAAGCTGAGCCCCACACCGGATAGGGCGCTTTATCGCCCGGATTAAGCCACAAAAGGGGGATGCGATGAGGATGGCCCAAGCTCTGCTGCTGGCGCTTTCCCTGGCCCTAGCCCTGGCCACGGCCGTGGCAGCAGCTGATGCGCCCGCCCAGGCCACGGCCACGGCCACGGCCACGGCTCAGGCCCTGCTCCCCTACAAGCTGCTCAAGGAGTCGGACAAGGGGCAGATGATGCTGGTGAAAACAGGCGCCAGGATATCGGATGTGGTCCGCTTGGCCGCCAAGCTCATCCATGACAACGCTGCCAGGCCCAGCTACAAGCTGAAGATCTTCGACCTGCGCTCGGCCGTGGAAGCGTATGAGAGCCAGGATCCCTCGGCCAGCTACCAGGACCGGGAGCGGCTGGGCCGCGATTATGACGCGCACCTGTTGCTGTTCTACACCCGCAACGCCAGCGGCGCTGAAGAGCTGCGGGTGCTGCGCCGAAGCACGGGTGAGATGCAGATAAGGCCGGTGCCTGAGTGAGCTGGAGAGGTATTGTGGAAGATTGCAGATGATATAAATGGCTTTGAGCGAAATGTGCCATGATTCAACAGGTGCTTGTATAAAAACAAAAAGGCCCGGCATTTAGCCGGGCCTTTTTCATTTTATGCCTGTTTGGTTTTCGCCATCAACTGGATGATAAATGACCATCCAAAGATAGGCTTTTGGCTTAGTGCGCAACAGCCATAAGGTGGTTGATGTGCGGGGTGTGGTTGAGCGCGGCGATGAGCGCGGCATCAAAATCGCGGATGGCCAGGAAGCGCAGGCCCACCTTGATGCCGCTGCTGGCGGCCGGCTCGCTCCAAACCATCTCAGCATACACCTTCACCGGCGACTCGCGATGAGGCAGGCAGAATTGCATGGCCACCACATCGCTGGAGTCGAGCTTGCCCTCCACGCTGGCGCAGGCGCCGCTGGTGGAGAGGTTGATGATCTGGCCCTTGATCTCTTGGCTGCCCGAATCTGGCTTTGCGCCCAAGGAAAGCACCCTTAGGCTTGACTCAAGCGCAATGGGCGTTCTGGCGTGCTGTCGGCGTTCTTTCATGTGCACCTCAAATGAATGACTTACATATGAAGTGCAATTCTAATGCCATTGGAAAAGCCCTGCATTCATTCAAAAGTGAAAACAAAAACGTGAAAATTGATTGAAAACCGCCGCTATTTTGCAATGCGCAACCAGCTCAGCGCATGCGGCGGGGCGCCATGCCGTAGCGCTGAAGCTTTTCGCGGAGCGTGCTGCGGCTTATCTGAAGCACGCGGGCGGTCTGTGACAGGTTGCCGCGGTGCGAGGTGAAGACCTCAAGGATGTACTTCTTCTCTATGTCATCCAGGGGCGCGGCCGGCGGCAGGCCCGCCGGGGTGGTGAGGGCCGAGGCCAGCAATATCTCGGTGGGCAGGTGCTCGCAGCCCAGGGTCTCGCCGGATGAGAGCAGCACGGCGCGCTCGACGATGTTCTTCATCTCGCGCACGTTGCCCGGCCAATGGTAGCCCAGCAGCTTCTCGGCGGCCTCGGGCGAGAAGCGCTTGGCGTCCTTGTGGAACTGGGCGGCGTAGTCGGCCAGAAAGTGCTGGGCCAGGGGCAGGATGTCCTCGCTGCGCTCGCGCAGGGGGGGCATCACCAGCACCATCACCTTGAGGCGGTAGTAGAGGTCCTGCCGGAAGCGGCGCTCGCGCACGGCGAGCCCCAGGTCGTCATTGGTGGCGGTGATGATGCGCACATCGGTGAAGATGTCCTGCGTGCCGCCCACGCGCTTGAAGCAGCGGGTCTCGAGGAAGCGCAGCAGCTTCACCTGGCCGGCGGCCGGCAGCTCGCTGATCTCATCCAAGAAGAGGGTGCCGCCATTGGCCAGCTCAAAGAGGCCGGGCTTGCGGCGCCGGGCGTCGGTGTAGGCGCCGGGCTCGTAGCCGAAGAGCTCGCTCTCCACCAGGTTGGCCGGGATGGCCGCGCAGTTGATCTCCAAGAAGGGCTTGCCGGCGCGGCCCGAGGCCTGGTGGATGCGGCGGGCCAGCACCTCTTTGCCGGTGCCGGTCTCGCCCTGCACCAGCACGGTGGTGGAGTCGCTGCCTGAGATGCGGTCCACCATGGCGTGCACCTCGCGCACCTTGGCGCTCTTGCCGGCATAGAAGCGGGCCGGCTCCATCTGGCGCCGCACCTGGGCCTGCATGCCCTCCACCTGGGTCTTGAGCCGGGTGTTCTCCAGCACCGCGCCCACGGTGCGCTTGAGCTGCTCTATGTCAAAGGGCTTGGTGAAGTAGTTCTCGGCGCCGGCCTTCATGGCGTCCACCACCAGGCGGGTGTCGCCGTAGGCGGTGACCATCACCACCGGCAGGCCGGGGCGGTGGCGCTTGAAGCGCTTGAGCAGGTCGGTGCCGTCGGCATCGGGCAGCTTCATGTCCAAGAGCACCAGGCTGGGCTCGGCCTTGCGCAGGGCCTGCAGGGCCTCGCGGCCGCTGGCCGC
>CAYXCT010000217.1:0-3784 GCA_964463435.1 uncultured bacterium
GGGCTCCTTGCTCAGGCCCATGGCCGTGGTGCTGTACATCTGGATGAAGCGGCGGTAGCTGTCGTAGGCGAAGCGGGGATTGCCGGTGCGGGCGGCCAGGCCCTCCACCGACTTGTCATTCAGGCCCAGGTTGAGGATGGTCTCCAGCATGCCGGGCATGGAGCGGGCCGCGCCCGAGCGCACCGACACCAGCAGGGGGTCATTGGGGTCGCCCAGCTTCTTGCCCGTGGCCTTCTCCAGCTTGGCCAGGGCCTCGCTGACCTGCTTGTCCATGCCCGCGGGCATCTTCTTGCCCAGGCGGTAGTACTCCTCGCAGGTGGGGATGCTAATGGTGAAGCCGGCGGGGACCGGCAGGCCGATGCTGGTCATCTCCATCAGGCCCACGCCCTTGCCGCCCAGGAACTCCTTGCTCAGCTTGTCACCGGTGGCCTCGGCCTTGCCGTTGCCGAAGAAATACACATGCTTGCCCTGCTTGGCTCCCTTTGCCGGGGCCGCCTTCTTGGCCGCTTTCTTCGCCATGCCTACTCCTACTAGAAAGGTTGAGTGTTGGTGGTTGTAAGAACAGAACAAGTCTGCGGGCCGCGGCCAGGCCTTGCTGCCCAGCCCCAACAGCCACGTATGATATGGAAGGCCGCGGAAAAAAGCAAGGCCCGAAAAAAGGCCCTCTCAGCGCCTGGCGAGCTTGGTGAAATCGGCGATGAGGCTCAAAGTGCCCGCCACTTGGGCCAAGAAGCTGAGGCGGTTGGCCCGCAGGCGGGGGTCCTCGGCCATCACCATCACCTCGGCGAAATAGGCGTCGATGGCGCTGCGCAGGCCGGCCAGCTCGTCAAAGGCCAGGTCAAAGCGGCCCTGCTGGCAGGCGCGCTCGGCATTGGGCCGCACGGCCAAAAAGCGCTCATGCAGCAGCTTCTCGGGCCCGTCCGCCAGCAGGCCGGGGTCCACGGCCACCACCTCGCCGGCCTTGGCCAGGATGTTGGTGACGCGGGAGAAGGCCTGGGCCGCCAGGTCGAAGTCGTCGCGCTGCACCATCTGGTCCAGGGCCTTGGCGCGGGCCATGGCCTCGCGCACCAGGTCGCTGCGCCTTGAGAGCACGGCCGCCACCCGGTCCTGGCTGTGGCCGGCCTCCACCAGGGCCGCCTCCAGGCGGGCCTTCAAAAAGTCCTGCAATTTGGCGAGCAGGGCCTGGGCCTGCGCCGGGTCATTCAGCCAGGCAAAGGCGGCCGGGTCGAGCTTGGCGCCCTCGCGCGGCAGGGCGCGGTGCAGGTTGAGGGTGAACTCCAGGGCTTCGCGCAGCGAGAGGTCGGCGGATTGGGCGGCCAGGATGGCCACCACGCCGGCGGCCTGGCGGCGCAGGGCGTAGGGATCCTGGCTGCCGCTGGGGATGAGCCCGGCGGCGAAGCAGCCCACCAGGTTGTCCAGCTTGTCGGCCAGGGCCACCATCTGGCCGGCGGGGCTGGCCGGGATGGCATCGCCCGAGAAGGCGGGCCGGTACTGCTCGGCGATGGCCTGGGCCACGGCCTCGGGCTCGCCGCTGGCGCGGGCATACAGGCTGCCCATGGCGCCCTGCAGGGCGGTGTACTCCTTCTCGCCCACCACATGGGTCACCAGGTCGGCCTTGGCCAGGCTGGCGGCGCGGGTGGCATCGGCCTTGGCCTCGGGCTGCAGATGGATGCACAGCCATTCGGCCAGTCGGCGCAGGCGCTCGGACTTGTCATAGACGCTGCCCATGCCCTCCAGCCAGGTGACGGTCTTGAGGTCCTCCAGGTAGCTCTCCAGGGGCCGCTTCTGGTCCTCCTCCACGAAGAACTTGGCGTCCTCCAGGCGGGCCTTCAGCACCTGGGAGTTGCCCTCCAGCACGCCCGCCAGGTTCTTGCGGGTGCCGTTGGTCACCACCAGAAAGCTGGCGGCCAGGCGGCCATCGGCGCCGCGGGCCGAGAAGATGCGCTGGTGCTCGCGCAGGGCGGTGATGATGATGGCCTCGGGCAAGGCCAGGTAGCGAGGGTCGAACTGGCCCAGCACCACGCCCGGCCATTCCACCAGGTTGGCGCAGATGGAGATGAGCGCGTCATCGGCCACCAGGGAGAGGCCGGCCTTGGCGCAGGCCGCCTGCAGGTCCTGGCGGATGGCCTCCTCGCGCTCCACCTGGCTCTGCATCACGCAGCCCTTCTTGAGGGCTGAATCAAAGCTGGCGGCGTCCTTCACGGGGATGGGCTTGCCCGGGCAGAGGAAGCGGTGGCCGAAGGTCTGGGGCGCGGAGGCCAGGTGCTCGAGGCTGAAGCGCACCGGCTGCTTGCCGTAGAGGGCCAGCAGCCACTGGATGGGCCGGGCGAAGCGCAGCGGGCCGCCCTGGCCCCAGCGCATGCTCTTGGGGAAGGCCAGGGCGCGGGTCTCCTGGGGCAGCCATTCCGCCAGCAGGTCCATGGTGTGGCGGCCTGGCTTGCGCACGCGGGCGAAGACGTAGTCGCCCTTGGGCGTGCTCTTGACGCTCAGCTCTGAGAGCTCCACCCCGCGGCTCTTGGCGAAGCCGGCGGCCACCTGGGTGGGCTTGCCGTCCGCGCCAAAGGCGGCCTTGGCCGAGGGGCCCATGACCTCCTCATCGATGTCGGCCTGGCGCTCTTGCAGGCGCCCCGCCTTCAGCACCAGGCGGCGGGGGGTGCCGGCGACGGAGACGCTGTCATAGGCCAGGCGGCTGGTCTTGAAGAAGGCCTCCGCGTCGCGCGCCAGCTGGCGCAGGGCGGGCTCGATGTAGCCGGCGGGCAGCTCTTCAACGCCTATCTCATAGACAAGATCTTGATGCATGGGGATCCTTTGTTCAGCGGGGTGGGTGGCGCGCAAGCGGCTCAGGCGCTCTTCAGCAGGGGATGGCCCAGCGATTCGCGCAGCTTGACGTAGGCGGTGGCGGTGCGGCGGGCCAGGCCGCGCACGCGGGCGATGTAGCCGGTGCGCTCGGTCACGCTGATGGCGCCGCGGGCATCCAGCAGGTTGAAGGCATGGCTGGCCTTGATCACATAGTCGTAGGCCGGCAGCACCAGCCCCTTCTCGATGAGCTTCTTGGCCTCGGCCTCGTAGGCCTCAAAATCCCTGAAGAGCAGCGCGGTGTCGGCCTCCTCAAAGTTGAAGCGGCTGAACTGGCGCTCGTTCTCGCGGAAGACCTCGGCATAGCTGATGCCGGCCCCGTACTCCATCTCCCAGAAGCTCTCCTTCTTCTGGATGTACATGGCGATGCGCTCCAGGCCGTAGGTGATCTCGCCGCTGATGGGGGTGAGCTCGATGCCGCCCACCTGCTGAAAGTAGGTGAACTGGGTGATCTCCAGGCCGTCCAGCCACACCTGCCAGCCCAGGCCGGCCGCCCCCAGGGTGGGCGACTCCCAGTCGTCCTCCACGAAGCGGATGTCGTGCTCGGCGGGGTCCAGGCCCAGGGCCACCAGGCTGTCCAGGTAGAGCTGCATGATGCCGTTGGGGCAGGGCTTGAGGATCACCTGGTACTGGTGGAACATCTGGCAGCGGTTGGGGTTCTCGCCGTAGCGGCCGTCGCGGGGCCGCCGGCTGGGCTCCACATAGCCCACGTTCCAGGGCTCAGGGCCCAGGCTGCGCAAGAAGGTGTTGGGGTTGAAGGTGCCGGCGCCCTTCTCGATGTCGTAGGGCTGCATGATGCAGCAGCCGCGCTTGGCCCAGAATTCCTGCAGCACCAGGATGATCTCTTGAAAGCTGCTGGGGTAGGGGCGGCCGCTCTTGGCGGGCTTGGACGCCTTTTTGGTGGCAGGGGTCTTGGAAGGCATGGCTC
>CAYXCT010000218.1:0-3753 GCA_964463435.1 uncultured bacterium
GGAGCTGGGCAACATCTACACCCGGCTCACCAACCCCACCAATGACGCGCTGGAGCAGCGCCTGGCCGCCCTGGAAGGCGGCGCCGCGGCCCTGGCCGTGGCCAGCGGCACCTCGGCCATCTTCTACGCCATCATCAACATCGCCCGCAGCGGCGACGAGATCGTGTCCGCCGACAACCTCTACGGCGGCAGCTACACCCAGTTCCATGACATCCTGCCCAACTTCGGCATCACCACCCGCTTCGTCAATCCCCTGAAGCCCGAGAACTTCGAGAAGGCCATCAATGCCAAGACCCGGGCGGTCTTTGTCGAGACCATCGGCAACCCGGCCCTGGATGTGGCCGACATCCCGGCCATCGCAGCCATCGCCCACAAGCACAAGCTGCCGCTGATCGTGGACAACACCTTCGCCACCCCAGCCCTGGCCCGCCCCATCGAGCAGGGCGCGGACATCGTGGTGGAGTCGCTGACCAAGTGGATAGGCGGCCATGGCACCTTCATCGGCGGGGCCATCATCGATTCGGGCAAGTTCAACTGGAAGGACCCCAAGTTCGCGCTCTACAATGAGCCTGAGGCCAGCTACCACGGCCTGCGCTATGCGCATGACTTAGGCCCGCTCTCTCCCCTGGCCTTCATCCTGCGCGCCCGCACCGTGCCCCTGCGCAACCTGGGCGCGGCCCTGGCCCCGGACAACGCCTGGCTGGCCCTGCAGGGCCTGGAGACCCTGAGCCTGCGCCTGGACCGCCACAGCAGCAACGCCCTCCAGGTGGCCCAGTTCCTCAGCAAGCACCCCAAGGTGGCCTGGGTGCGCTACCCTGGCCTGCCGAAGGACCCTACCCACAAGACAGCCAAGAAGGTGCTCTCTGGCGGCTTCGGCGGCACGGTCATCTTCGGCATCAAGGGCGGCAAGGAGGCCGGCCAGAAGTTCATCGACAGCCTCAAGCTCTTCAGCCATCTGGCCAACGTGGGCGATGCCAAGAGCCTGGCCATCCACCCTGCCACCACTACCCACAGCCAGCTGACCGATGAGCAGCAGAAAGAGGGCGGCATCACGCCTGATCTCGTCCGCCTCTCGGTGGGCATCGAGGACATCGACGACATCCTGCAAGACCTGGATTCGGCGCTGGCCAAGGCTTAGCAGCTAAGGATGCCATGCACGAAAAAGGCCAGGCAAGCCGGAACGGCTGCCTGGCCTTTTATGTTTAAAGCTCGCTTGACAAGCGCCCATTTATATGTATATTACATATATTGCATTCTACAAGGATAACTATGACCCCAAACTTAGCCGCCATCCGACGCCTTCGTGAAGCCATCCGCGTCCTGGAGAGAGAGATCACCGGCCAGCTACGATCCGAAACCGCAGGGTGCGGCGTATCGCTCGCCCAATGCCACACCTTGATGGAGTTGGACTCTGCCGAGCCCATCTCCCTGACTGATCTGGCCCAGCGCTTCGCGCTCGACCCGAGCACGCTCAGTCGTACCGTTGACGGAATGGTCAAATCGGGCCTCTTGGTGAGGATTGCGAACCCCGTCGACCGCCGTTCCGTCCGCATTGGGCTGACACCCAAAGGCGAGAAAGCCGCGGCGGGGATCCATCGCCGCTGCGATGAATTCTATTCGTCCATGCTGGAAGGACTTCCGGCTGCCAAGCAATCGGCCCTACTGGAGGGTATAGCGGTCTTGGCGGAAGGCATCCGCGACCAACGCTCAAGATCACGGGGTTCAGCCTGCTGCCTCAAGGCATCCAAGGCAAAGAGAAAAATGATAAAACCAAAGGGATGATCCCGGCTACCACATTCCACCCAGCAACAACCAGAACTGCCAGGGTGGCTTACTCCACCGCACGGCAGGCAACTGCTGGAGGCAATCCCATTGCGAAAAGCTTCTGGCACCCGTCCCGGCCTGAGATTGCCCCAAATTGTCGCTTTATACATCGGCGCTGTCCTAGGCTCCGGGATATTGATCATCCCCGGGGTGGCCGCGGAAATCTCCGGGCCGGCGTCCCTGCTGGCTTGGGGGATCATGGCCCTGATGGTCGTGCCGATGGCCTTGACGATAGGGCTGTTGGCCGCCCAACATCCCAATTCCGGCGGGGTCTCTTATTTTGTGGCCAAGGCATTCAGCCCACGGACCGGCGCATTCATCGGCTGGTATTTCATCATGGCCGTGGTGGTGGGTGCCCCAGTACTGGCGCTGACAGGCGCAGGATATTTTTGCGCCGCGTTCGGCGTGAACGGCGCTTTCCGCCTGCCGGTGGCGGCCCTCCTATTGCTCGTGTCACTTTTATCCAATCACTTTGGCATTCGGCTAACCGGGGCAATCCAAATGATCGTCGTGTCGATCACCCTGATGGTCTTGGCCTTGGCGATTTTGGTGAGCCTGCCCAGGGTTGAACCATCCAATTTCAAGCCCTTCATGCCAAACGGCTTGGCCAGCATCGGCTTCACATCAACAGCATTGTTTTGGTGCTTCATCGGCTGGGAAGCCGTATCCAACCTGTCCGCAGAATTTGAGAACCCGGGGCGCGATGCTGTCAAGGGCTCCATCATCGCAGCGCTTATCATCAGCCTCTTTTATTTCATGACCGCGTTCGTGGTCGTAGGCACCCACAGCTTCGGCCCCGGCATTTCCGACACCGCCCTGGTCCATATCATCAAGGGCACTATGGGCCCGCATGGCGCCGCGGCAGCCGGGCTTGCGGCTTTGCTCATCTGCGTGGCGCCCGCCATCGCCTACACAGGAGCCATTTCGCGCATGATCCATTCACTTGCGGAAGGCGGATACGCGCCAAGCCTTCTCGCAATTTCGTCAAAGAAGCACCAAACCCCCTTGGGTGGGCTTTGCTTTTTGGCCGGATGCTACGCCCTCTTATTGGCTGCCTTCAGCACGAGATACATAACCATCAGCACCCTCATCCAGTTGCCGGGCGCAGCCTTTATCCTCACCTATCTGGGAGCTTCCGCGGCCGGGATCAAACTCCTCCATAAGAGCAAATTGGGCCGATTCTCCAGCATCCTCTCATTCGCCTTGTCTTTCTCGATCCTCCTATGCGTCAAGTGGACTCTCTGGTATCCGGTTCTCATCACCTGTGTCCTCGCTTTGTATTTGAGCATCAAAAGCCGCAGCTCAAATAAGAAACAACCCGAGCCAGTTCAACAGTCCTGATATAAACGACATCGCCAACCAAACACACCGGCAAAAAGAAAGGCCAGGCGCGCCCCCTCGGGCCGCCTGGCCTTTCTTTTGAACGGCTGCTGATGCCCGGGCTCAGGGCCGGGGCGCCTTCTCCATCTGCAGCACCAGCTCCACCAGGCCGGCCTCGCTGACCCCCAGCTTTTTGTAATCCTCATAATAGTTCCGCACCGCATGCTGGGTGTGCCCATCATTGATCATCGCGGACCGCAGCTCCTTGACCTTGTCCAGGGCGCGCTGCACCAGGGCATCATCCAGATGGATGCCCTGGGCCTCGAGCACGGGAGCGTTGCGCTTGAGCACCTCCTCCACCGCGCCGGTCCCGCTGTGCTTGCCGAAGACAAAGCGATGCTCCCCGCCCACGGCCTCCTCGCGGATGAACTGGTAGATGGCCGGGTGGATGAGGATGCCGGCGGTATGGATGCCGCTCTCGTGGCTGAACACGCCCTCGCCGATGATGGGCTCATGCGGCATAATAGGGATGCCGCTGGCCTTCTCCACCGCCTTGCGCAGCTCCTGCAGGCGGTGGTACTGGAAGCGCGGCAGGGTGACGCCGTAGAG
>CAYXCT010000219.1:0-3728 GCA_964463435.1 uncultured bacterium
GCTTGAGCTTGGTGATCTTCTGGCCCATGGTCTTGACGATGCGCCAGCCGCCCGACATGGTGCCCATGGCGATGGCGGCGTTGCAGATGAGGATGATCCACCAGGCCACCTCGTGGGTGCCGGCGCGGTAGGCCCAGGCATCCAGCTTGGCGGTGGCCAGCAGGGCCACGATGACGCCCATGGTCTTCTGGGCGTCATTGCCGCCGTGCCCCAGGCTGTAGGCCGCGGCCGAGAAGAGCTGGCCCACGCGGAAGAAGCGGTCGATGGCCGAGGGCTGCCAGCGCCGGAAGATCCACGAGACGATGAGCATGAAGAGCAGGCCCAGCACCAGGCCGATGAGCGGCGAGAGCAGGATGAAGTAGACCGAGAGCATGATCTTGCTGTTCCAGCCCAGCAGCAGGGCCTTGGGCCCGGCATGCACCAGGGTGGCGCCCACCAAGCCGCCGATGAGGGCGTGCGAGCTGCTGGCCGGCAGGCCCCACCACCAGGTGATCAGGTTCCAGACGATGGCGCCGAGCAGCGCCGCCAGGATGACCCAAGGGTTGATGGCCGAGGCATCCACCATGCCGCTGCCCACGGCCTTGGCCACCGTGGTGCCGAAGACAAAGGCGGCCACAAAGTTGAAGAAGGCCGCCCACACCACGGCCTTGCCCGGGGTGAGCACCCGGGTGCTGACCACCGTGGCGATGCTGTTGGCCGCGTCATGGAAGCCGTTGATGAAGTCGAAGGCCAGCGCCACCAGGATGATGAAGCCGATGAGGAAGAGGTAGGGGGTCATGGGGGCCTCAGGCGTTCTCGAGGACCATGCCCTCGATGATGTTGGCCACGTCCTCGCACTTATCCAGGCTGGTCTCCACGTCCTCGTAGATCTCCTTCCACTTCAGCAGGGTGACGGCGTCCTTCTCCTTCTTGAAGAGCTTGGCCACCGCCGCGTTGCGCAGGGCATCGCCGTCATTCTCCAGCTTGTTGATCTCGATGCAGGCCTTGATGATGGTGCTGGCATGCCGCATGTCGCGCAGGCCGCTGACCGCCTTCTGCACCTCCAAGGTGGCGCAGTACAGCACCTTAGCCATCTCCTTGAGGCTGTCGGTGGGCTCCTTGATCTCGTAGAGCTCCATGCGGGTGGCGGCGCCCTGCATCAGGTCCACCACGTCATCCAGGGTGTTGATCAGCTGGTGGATCTGGTCGCGGTCCAGGGGCGTGATGAAGGTCTTGTGCAGCATCTCGATGGTGCGGTGGGTGATCTCATCGGCGCGATGCTCGGCGTCCTTGATGCGCTTGACCTTGGCCGGGGCGTCGCCGTAGTGCTCGCAGAGCTCTACCAGCATCTGGGCCGCCTCCACGCCGATGGCGGCGTGGGCGTCGAACTGCTCGAAGAATCCCTGCTCCTTGGGCAATAGAAAGCTGAACATCAGGCTCCTCCAATGGGGATGGCAAGGCCACAATCTTCCCCATCGCGAGGGCGCGCGTCAATTGTTAAATCCATGTTACGAGGCGGCTCAGGCCGCGGGCAGGTCCAGCCAGAAGCGGTTCCCCTCCCCGGCCCGGGCCGCCACGCCCACGCGGCCGCCCATCTTCTCGGCCAGGTGCTTGACCAGGGCCAGGCCCAGGCCCGTGCCGCCGGTGGCGCGGCTGCGGCTGGCGTCCACGCGGTAGAAGCGCTCGAAGAGCCGGGGCAGCGCCTCGGCCGGGATGGCCTCCCCGGGGTCGGCCACCTCAAAGCGCACCCAGCCGCCGGGGATGGGCGAGGCGGAGAGCCGGATGAGGGAGCCGGCAGGCGAATACTTGACCGCGTTGTCCAGCAGGTTGCCCAGGCAGGCGGCGAGCGCGGCCCGCCCGGCCAGCGCCTTGAGCCCCTTGGGGGCCTCCACCGCGACGCGGCTCTTGCGGCCGCGGGCCTTGGCGGCGGAGCGCTTGGCCGCCTCCCGGCAGGCTGCCAGCGCCTCCAGCGGGTCCAGGCTCTCCCCCAGGCCGCGGGTCTCGGCCTTGTTGAGGTCCAGCAGGTCGGCGATGAGCGCCTGCAGGCTGCGCCCCTGCTCCTGGATCTTGCGCACGAAGCTGCGCGCCAGGCGCGGCTCCTTGAGCGCGCCGTCCAGCAGAGTCTCAGAGAAGCCCAAGATGGCGGTCAGCGGGGTCTTGAGCTCATGGCTCACGTTGGCGGTGAATTCCTGGCGGACCCTCAGCAATCGCTTGAGCTCGGTGATGTCGGTGAGCACCACCACGATGCCGCCGCCGAAAAGCGGCGCGGCCTGGCCCGAGAGGACAGCTTCGGGCCGGCCAGGCGCCGTGAGCAGCACCTCGCCGCTGGCGGTCTGGCCGCTGGCGCGCGCCCGCTCCAGCAGCCGGATGAGGTCGCTGTTGCGCAGGGCCTCCAGGTGGTGGCGGCCCTTGAGCGCGCTGGCGCCCTGCCCCAGCAGGGCCTCGGCCGCGGGGTTGAGCAGGGTGATGCAGCCCTGGCCATCCAGGGCCAGCACCGCCTCGCGCATGCCGGCAAAGGTGGCGCCCAGCAGGTCGCGCTCAGATTCCAGCTTGCCAAAGCTCTCGCGCAGGCTCAAGGCCATGCGGGCGAAGGATCCCTGCAGGGCCTTGAGCTCCTCGATGCCGCTCAAGGGCAGGCGCAGGTCCAGGTCGCCGCTGGCCATCTGGCCTGCCGCCTGGGCCAGGCCCTTGAGCGGGGCCGCCACCAGGCGCGCCAAGAGCCAGGAGAGCAGCAGGGCCAGGGCCAGGCCCAGGCCCGCGGAGAGCAGCAGCACCTCCTTGAGCGACCACAGCAGGTCCTGCACCGCGCTCAAGGGCTTGGCCAGGCGCAGATAGGCGGGGGCCGCGCCCGGCGCCGCGGGCAGGGCCAGCGCCACATACAGCAGGTCATGGTTCACGCTGACGCTGCGCCGCGTGGCGCTCCCCCAGCCCGCTGCCGCGGCGGCCAGCAGCTCGGGCCGGCGGGCGTGGTTCTCAAGCCGGGGAAGCCCCGCCGGCCCCACCTCGCTGTCTGCCAGCACCCAGCCGTCCGCGCCGATCACGGTCACGCGGTCCTGGGTGGCGCGGCCCGCCTCATCCGCCAGCTTGGCCAGGGCTTGCTTGGGATTAGGCGCGCGCAGGGCAGCGGCAAAGGGCGGGGCCGCCAGGCGCGCCTCGGTGAGCAGCTGTGCTTCCACCTGCCGCTGGTTGAGCAGGCGGGCATGGCGGAAGGCCAAGCCCAGGAACACGGCCGCCAGCAGGCTGGTGGCCAGCACAAAGCCCATGAAGAGGCGGGCTTGGAATGAGCGGAGCATCACTCCCCCTTCAGCAAGGTCTCAAGCATCCACGCCCAGGTAGGCCTGGCGCACCCGCGCGTCAGCCGCCACCCGGGCGCTGGGCCCATGCAGCAGCAGCTGGCCGCCCTCCAGCACATAGGCCCGCTGGCTGATGGCCAGGGCCTGGTGCGCGTTCTGCTCCACCAAGAGCACGGTCACGCCCTGGCGGTTGATGCCCGTGATGGTGCTGAAGATGTCCTCCACCACCTGGGGCGCCAGGCCCAGGCTGGGCTCGTCCAGCATCAAGAGCTTGGGCGCGGCCATCAGCGCCCGGCCCAAGGCCAGCATCTGCTGCTCGCCCCCGCTCAGGGTGCCGGCCTTCTGGCGGCCCCGGTCAGCCAGGCGCGGGAACAGGGCCCGCACGCGCTCCAGGTCCTTGGCCACGCCCGCCTTGTCAGAGCGCACCCAGGCGCCCAGCTCCAGGTTCTCCAGCAC
>CAYXCT010000220.1:0-3676 GCA_964463435.1 uncultured bacterium
TTCTTTCGGCAAAACAAGCGCGCGGGGGATCTGGGCCTTGCTGGCTCAGACTGCCAGCGCCTTTCTGAGCAAATAGGAGATCACCATGAGCAATGAGAATCCCAGCCCTTCTTCAACCGGTACTGTGCTGCTGGCCCTCGCCGGCGGCGCAGTTCTAGGGGCCGGCTTGGCCCTGCTCTTCGCACCCCAATCTGGCCGCAGGACCCGCCGCCAGATCGGCGACCTGGCTGTTGATGCCGAAGAGTATGCCGCTGAGCTGCTTCACGATGCCGCGGAGGGCCTCAAGAAGGCCCGCCAGCGCTGCGAGCATGGGCTTGAGCAGGCCAAGGGATTCTGCGAGGACAAGAAGAACCAGGCTGCCGCCGCGGACGACGCCCGCCGCTGAGCTGCCCAAACCGGGGAGGGACCATGCTCTATACCATTGCTGCTGTGCTGATCATCCTGTGGCTGCTGGGCTTCGTCACCTCATACACCATGGGCGGATTCATCCATGTGCTGCTGATCTTGGCAATCATTGTGGTGCTGGTGCGCGTCATCTCGGGCCGCAGAGACTAGGGGCCTAAAGCTTCGCAAAGCCCATCAAGCACAAAAAACCCAGCCTTTCGGCTGGGTTTTTTTGATTTGGGTGCGGGGGCAGGACTTGAACCTGCAACCTTTGGGTTATGAGCCCAACGAGCTACCATTGCTCCACCCCGCGTCACGACTTCGCAAGTTTTCAAGGATCTGCCGAGGGCCGGAATCGAACCGGCACGGCCCTTTCGGGCCAGCGGATTTTAAGTCCGCTGCGTCTGCCAATTCCGCCACCCCGGCGCGCATGGCGCTGGCTGAATTTTCCTGATGCTTAGAGCCCCTCAGGTGCTGTATTATTAGCACTCATGCTTGGGCTTGTCAAGCAAGCAGGCAAATAACCGCACCCAGCGTTCTTTGGAGCAAGACCCATGACCATCCAGGTTTCACGCATCGCCAGCCAGATCCAGCCCTCGCCCACGCTCGCCATCGACGCCAAGGCCAAGAAGATGAGGGCCGAGGGGATCGATGTGGTGCTCTTCGGCACCGGCGAGCCTGACTTCGACACCCCGAGCTTCATCAAGCAGGCGGCCATCGAGGCCATCAACAAGGGCTTCACCAAGTACACCCCGGCCGCCGGCACCGAGGAGCTGCGCAAGGCCGTGGCCGCCTATTGGCAGAAGTGGAACGGCCTGGACTACGACTTCAAGCAGGTGGTGGTCAGCTGCGGGGCCAAGCACAGCATCACCAACGTGGCCCTGGCCGCCCTCAACCCCGGCGATGAGGTGCTCATCCCCGCGCCCTACTGGGTGAGCTACCCCGAGATCGTGAAGATCGCGGGCGCGGTGCCGGTCATCCTGCCCACGCGCGAGGAGGACGGCTACCTGGTGGACCCGGCGGCGCTGGAGAAGGCCATCACCCCCCGCACCAAGCTCTTCATCCTCTGCAGCCCCAGCAACCCCACGGGCGCGGTCTATCCCCTGGAGCGCCTCAAGGCCGTGGCCGCGGTGCTGGCCAAGCACGGCATCCTCACGCTCTCGGATGAGATCTACGACCGCCTGCTGTATGCCGGCGCCAAGCACACCAGCCTGGCCACGCTGCCGGGCATGAAGGAGCTGGTGATCACGGTCAACGGCACCAGCAAGACCTTTGCCATGACCGGCTGGCGCATCGGCTACGCCGCCGGGCCCCAGCCCATCATGTCGGCCATCGCCAGCATCCAGTCGCATGCCACCAGCAACCCCACCAGCATCGCGCAAAAGGCCGCCTTGGCCGCCCTCACCGGGCCCAGCGACGAGGTCGAGGCCATGCGCGCCGAGTTCGACAAGCGGCGCCAGGTGCTGGTGAAGGGCCTCAATGCCATCCCGGGCATCCGCTGCCCCGAGCCCAAGGGCGCCTTCTATGCCTTTCCCAGCATCCAGGGCCTGCTGGGCCGCTCCCTGGCGGGCAAGAAGATTGAGGGCTCCGCCGGCTTCGCCGCCGCCCTGCTGGAGCACAGCCAGGTGGCCCTGGTGTCCGGCGCCGATTTCGGGGCGGATGAATGCATCCGCCTGAGCTACGCCACCAGCCTGGCTAACATCGAGAAGGGCCTGTCGCGCATCGCCGCTTTCGCTGCGAAGCTCGCTTGATGGCGCCCTCTTGATGGACGAGAAGACCAAGGGCATCCTGCTGCGCTGCGCCAGGACCTATGTCATGCTCAAGAACTGGCCCAAGGCGCTGGCCGAGTATGAAGGCCTGGAGTCCGAGTTCCCCGAGGATCCCTTCATCCTTGAGCCGCTGGCGCTCATCCACCAGAACCTGGGCCATCAGCCCACGGCGCTGGTCTATGCCCGCAAGGCCATGGCCGCCTTCAGCGCCGCGGGCCATGCGGACAAGGCAGAGAAGCTGGCCCAGCATTTCGCCCCCCACGACCATCCCTGATGTTCCTTTCCCCCGGCCCAGGCGAGCGCGCCTGGGCCGCGCCGTGGAGCCTGCCTTGCAGACGCCCCAAGAACTGATCCCCGCTTTGCGCCGCCTGCTGCTCGAGGAGGGCGGCAGCCTAAGCCCAAGCCAGGCCCTGGCCGTGCTGCGGCTGCCGGATGAGGCCGTGCCCGCCCTGGCCGAGCTGGCTGCCGAGGTGAAGCAGCGCTTTGCCGACCCCAAGATGGACCTTTGCGCCATCATCAACGCCAAGAGCGGCAATTGCTGCGAGGACTGCAGCTATTGCAGCCAGTCGGCGCGCTTCAAGACCGAGATCAAGGCCTATCCCATGCTGCCCCAGCCGGCCATGGTGGAGGCCGCGAAGCAGGCCGAGGCCGACGGGGTCAACCACTTTTGCCTGGTCACCTCGGGCCGCGGCATGGAGCCGGGCCCGGACCTGGAGCTGGCCTGCGGCACCCTGGAGGCCATCACCAGCGGCACCCGGCTCGCGCGCTGCGCCTCCTTTGGCATCATCGACGAGCCCACGGTCGCGCGCCTGAAGCAGGCGGGGCTCAACCGCTACCACCACAACATCGAGACCTCGGAGCGGCATTTCTCGGCGGTCTGTACCACCCACAGCTACCAGGATCGCATCGACACCATCAAGGCCGTGCAGCGCCAGGGACTTGAGGTCTGCGCCGGCGGCATCTTGGGCATGGGCGAGAGCGAGCAGGACCGGGTGGACATGGCCTTCGCCCTGGCAGAGCTGAAGGTGGAGAGCATCCCGCTCAACATCCTCAACTCCTTCCCGGGCACGCCGGTGAGCGAGCTCAAGGACGGCCGCATCCGGGCGCTGGACGCGGTGAAGGCCGTGGCCATGTTCCGCCTGGTCAACCCCAAGGCCATCATCCGCCTGGCCGGCGGCCGCGTGCTCAACCTGGGCGAGCACGAGCGGCTGGCCCTGGCCGCGGGCATCAACGGCCTGCTGGTGGGCAACTACCTGACCAGCCTGGGCCCCACGGTGCGCCGCGACCTGGCCCTGCTCAAGGAGATGGGCTTCACCGTCGCCCCCAACCCCGCGCCGGTGCCCAAGGCCGGCGAGGCCGTTGGCGCGGGCGCCTGAGATGGCGCGCCAAGCGGCGAAGCCTTTGCCAGAGCTGCCCGCCATGCCCCAGGAGCTGCTCCTGGACCCCGGGCTGGCCATCAAGCTCTTGGCTGGCTTTCTCAAGGACGAGCTGCAAAAGACCGGGCTCAAGCGCGCGGTGCTGGG
>CAYXCT010000221.1:0-3670 GCA_964463435.1 uncultured bacterium
CGCCCCACACCGTGCCGGGCCAGCAGGCCACCTGGACCACCGAGACCCAGGTCACCTTGCCGCATTACCCGGACGGCGAGTGGTACTTCCACATCGCCACCCGCGATGGGGCCGGCAACCTGAGCCAGGACGCCGCCCATGCCCGCTTCCGCATCGACACCACGGTGCCCACCCCGCGCCTCTTCAGCAAGACCCATCCCTCCGGGGATGAATGGTACGGCTTGAGCAGGCCCCACCTGGCCTGGGAGGACGGCGATGACCTCTCCGGCATCCAGGGGCACTACTGGGTGCTGGACCGCAACCCCAGCACGCCCATTTTGCCCAGCCAGGCGCAATTCCTGGAGGCTGGCAGCATCACCCTGCCTCCCCAGCAGGACGGCATCTGGTGGTTCCACCTGGCCGCCCGCGACCGGGCCGGCAACACCAGCGAGCCCGCCCATCTCTGCCTGCGCATCGAGACCGTGCCTCCCACCAGCCGCCTGGAGCCGCTGCCGGCCCTGAGCCGCGAGACCACCCTGGCCCTGCGCTGGTCCGGCGAAGATGCCACCAGCGGGGTGGCCAGCTTTGACCTGCAGGTGCGCGAGGGCGAGGAGGGAGCCTGGCAGGACCTGCTGGAGGCCGCCACCAGCCGCGGCACGGAGTTCGCGGCCAAGGACGGCCGCAGCTACCATTTCCGCGTGCGCGCCCGCGACAAGGCCGGCAACCTTGAGCCCTGGGATGAGCAGGGGCCCTGGCCGAGCACGGTGGTGGACATCACCCCGCCTGAGCCGGTGAAGTCGCTGGCGGCCAAGCCCTCGGCCAAGGGCGTGGCGCTGCTCACCTGGGCGGCGGTGCAGGATGCCACCAGCGGCGTGGCCTTTTACCGCGTCTACCGCAGCCTGCAGGCCGGCAGCCTGGGCAGCCTCATCAGCCAGGACGCCGTGCAGTCAGGATGCACCTTCCGGGACAGCGGCACCGGCCTGGCCGACGGCCAGCTGGCCTACTACACGGTATGCCCGGTGGACAAGGCGGGCAACGAGCGCCAGCAGGGCAACTTGCAGGTGGCCTGCGTGTGCGACCGCACCGCGCTGCCCCCGTCCCTGAGCTCGCCCAGCCATCCCGACCCCAAGGCCTGGTACCGCCTCACCCGCGTGCGGGTGACCCTGCAGGCTCCCGCGGACGCCACCGGCATCGCTGGCTGGTACACCGCCGTGGACCAGACGCCCACCACGGTGCCCAACGAGGCCAGCGGCGCCTACATCACCGACCCCGCCCATGAGTTTGGCGACCTGGGCAGCGGCACCTGGTATTTCCACGCCGTGAGCAAGGACAGGGCCGGCAATGTGGGGAGGGAAGCCGCCCACCTCTGCATCAACATCGACACCACCCGCCCGGGCGCGCCGGTGCCGCGCTCCACCAGCCATCCCCAGGCAGAGGCTTGGTATGGCGAGGCGGACGCCGAGTTCGCCTGGAATGCGCCCACCGACCCGGCCGGCATCGCCGGCTATTGGTGGTGCATCAGCGCCGACCCGCAGGCCATGCCGGACGAATCCACCGCCGCCTTCACCAGCGAGCCCAAGGCCCAGGTCAAGGGGCTGGAGGATGGGGCCTGGTGGTTCGCGGTGCTGGCCAAGGACTGCGCCGGCAACCTGGGAGACAAGGCCGGCCATTGCCGCGTGCAGGTCACCCGCACCCCGCCCCCGCCCAACCTCATCTGCTCCAGCCATCCGCGCCCGGACCACGCCTATCCGGGCAGCGAGGCATCCTTCCAATGGTCGGCCCCGGCCTTTGCCCAGCCGGTGGTGGCCTATCATTACGTGCTGGACCAGGAGCCGGACACCATCCCCGGCCCCAAGGCCCCCAAGACGGCCGAGGGCAGCCTGCGCTTCAAGGACCTGGGAGATGGGACTTGGTGGCTGCATGTGGCTTCGGTGGACGCGCAGGGCCGGCTGGGCCGCATGGCCTCGCATTGCCGCTTCACCGTCAAGTCGCGCGGCTCCCTGGTGGGCATGCTGACCCTGGTGAACGGGGTGGCCCCTCTGCCCGGCTCGCAGGTGGAGCTGCTGCGCGAAGGCCAGGCCGTGGCCCGCACGGTGAGCGACAAGGAAGGGCATCTGCAGTTCCGCGACCTGCCGCTGGGCGAGTACAGCCTCAAGGTCTCCTGGCAGCCTGAGATGATGCTGGTCGAGGGCCTCAGCCTGGACCAGGCCGAGACCACGCTCATCCTGTCGCAGGAGATGGGCTGCCTGCCCAACCCCAGCGCCGGGGCCCGTCGCCTGCGCTTCTACGCCTGGAGCAAGGAGGGCGGCGTGATGACCCTCAAGGTCTACACCGAGGCCGGCAAGGTGGTGCACACCGCCGAGATGAACGCCCCTGCCGCCGCCTATCAATGGGTGGCCTGGGAGATGCCGGAGAGCCTGCCGGCTGGCAACTACCTCTATCAGGCCACGCTCAAGAGCACGGCCGGGGTCCTTTCGCGCTACCCCATCCGCAAGCTGACCATCAGCGCCAAACACTAACCCCAACCTCAGAGAGGTCCTCATGGCCAATGTCCTTGAGCTCAACGAATCCAATTTTTCAGCAGAAGTCCTGAAGAGCCCGCTGCCCGTGCTGGTCGACTTCTGGGCCACCTGGTGCGGCCCCTGCCGCATGGTGGGGCCGGTGGTGGAGGAGGTTGCCAAGGAGAACGCCGGCCGCCTCAAGGTGGGCAAGATCGATGTGGATGCCAACCAGCAGCTGGCCGGCAGCTTCCAGATCCAGTCCATCCCCACCCTGCTGGTCTTCAAGAACGGCGCGGTGGTGGGCCAGTTCGTGGGCGCCGCCCCCAAAGCCGAGATCCTCAAGCTGGTCAACAAGGCCTTCTGAGCCAGCCGGGCATGACCCCGAGCCTGCTCTTGACCGGCGCCTCTGGCGTGCTGGGCGCAGCCCTGGCGCAGGGCCTGGCCGCAGACCCTGAGTTCGCCGGATGCCGCTTCTGCCTGCCCTGCCGGCACCGGGGGCGGGCCGCGGCCCTGCTGGCCAGCCTGCCCGCGCCGGCTTTGGCAGAGACGCCCCTCCTGGACCTGGAAGACCCCTTCCAGGTCCAGGCTTTTTGCGAGCAGGCCCTGCCCAAGCTGGGGCCCCTGCGCGCCGTGGCCCTGGCGGCCGGCATCTCGGCGGATGCCAGCCTTGCCAGGCTGGAGGAGCGCGACTGGGACCGGGTGCTGCAGGTGAACGCCCTGAGCGCGGGCGCCCTGCTCGCGGCCCTGCTCAAGGGTGCGCGCTGGGCCGAGGGGGCCAGCGTGCTGCTGGTCGGCTCGGTGGTGGGCCTGCGCGGCAACCATGGGCAGGCCGCCTACAGCGCCAGCAAGGGCCTGCTCTTGGGCCTGCTGCATCTGCATCAGCAAGCCTTCGCCCGCCAGGGCGCGCGGCTCAACCTCATCCTGCCCCCGCTGGCAGAGTCGCCCCTGCTGGGGGAGCTGAAGCCAGAAGCCCGCCAGCGGCTCTTCAGCCAGCGCCTGCTGGCCGATCCCGACCCCCCCGCCAGCTTTGCAGCCTCGGCGCGTTTTTTGCTCTCGCGGCGCTCGGCCTATGTTCATGCCGCGGCCTGGCATGCCGATTCCCGCATATCCGGCCTGCCATGGGAATGATCCTGGTCACTGGCATGGGCGTGCTCTCAGCCCTGGGCAACAGCCCGCAAGAGCTTGCCTTG
>CAYXCT010000222.1:0-2863 GCA_964463435.1 uncultured bacterium
GGAGGCGGCCGAGGCCTTCAAGCGCTGCCTTGAGCTGGATTCCCAGTTCGCCAAGGCGGCCAACAACCTGGGCGCCACCTACTTCACCTTGGGCCGCCGCGAGGAGGCCCGCCGGGCCTTTGAGACCGCGCTGGCCATCGACCCCGGCTATGGCACGGCCCTCAAGAACCTGCAGGCCCTGGGAGGGGCCACGGCATGAAGCTCATCACCTGCATCATCAGCCCGTCCCGGGTGGAGCCCCTCAAGCGGGCCCTGTGGGCCGCCGGCTTCCGCAGCTTGACCTTCTGCGAGGCGCACGGCATGGGCTATGGCAAGGGGCAGTCGGGCAAGGACGACTTCATCGGCGAGGCCGCCCCGCGCGCCCGGCTTGAGCTGGCCCTGCGGGACAGCGAGGTCGAGGCGGCGCTGGAGCTGATGGTGGACGCGCTCCGCACCGGGCGCATCGGCGACGGCAAGATATTCATCAGCGCGCTGGACCAGGTGGTCCGCGTCAGGACCGGGGAGCGGGGCGAAGCCGCCCTGTGAGCCGTCCCTTCAAGGAGGCATCGTGGCAGCCAGGATCTTGGTGGTGGATGACGCGCAGTTCATGCGCATGATGGTCAAGAACATCCTGTCCAGCGGCGGCTATGAGATCGCCGGCGAGGCGGAGAACGGGGTGCAGGGCCTGGCCCAGTACAAGGAGCTGAAGCCGGACCTGGTGATCATGGACATGATCATGCCCGAGATGGGCGGCATTGACGCCGTGCGCGAGATCATGAAGCATGACCCCGCCGCGCGGGTGATCATGTGCTCGGCCATGGGCCAGCAGGCCCTGGTGGTGGAGGCCATCCAGCAGGGGGCCCGCGACTTCATCGTCAAGCCCTTCCAGCCCGCCAACGTGCTTGAAGCGGTGGCCAAAGCCCTGCAGCCCTAGCCCAAGGAGAAGGCATGAGCAAGAGTCTGCAGGACCTGGGGCCCCTGGAGCTGGACGCCCTGCGGGAGCTGGGCAACATCGGCGCGGGGCACGCGGCCTCGGCGCTCTCGCGCATGCTGGGCGCCACGGTCACCATCGATGTGCCGCGCGTCAGCGTGGTCTCGGTCGAGCGGGTGCCGGAGCTCTTGGGCGGCCCCGAGGCGGTGATGGCCGGGGTCTACATGCGCGTGTTCGGCGATGTGCCCTGCCGCATCCTCTGCTTCTTCCCCGAGGAGAGCGTGCAGGGCTTGCTCGACCTGCTCATGCCCTCGGCCGGCTTGCGCGCGGAGGGCCTGGACGCGGCGGCCCAGTCGGCGCTCAAGGAGCTGGGCAACATCCTGGGCTGCAACTACCTGAATGCCGCCGCCCGCTTCCTGGGCCTGCAGCTCATCCCCTCGGTGCCGGCGCTGGCCGTGGACATGGTGGGCGGCATCATCACCGAGGCGGTGGTGGACATGGGCGAGCGCGAGATGGACGCGGTCTTCATCGAGAACCAGTTCAGGGCCCGCGGCATCCCGCCGGTGAGCGGGCATCTCATCCTCATCCCCGAGGCCGGCGCCGCCGAGGCCCTGCTCAAGGCGCTCATGCGCCAGTCCGGCGCCTGAGCCGGGAGGCGCGATGCCGGGCATGGTGAATGTGGGCATGGCCGAGCTCATGGTCTCGCAGGGGGAGGCCCTCTGCTGCCGGGGCCTGGGCAGCTGCGTGGCGGTGGCCCTGTGGGACGCCCAGGCCCGCCTGGGCGGGCTGGCCCATGTGATGCTGCCCGACAGCGCCGCCGCCCCCAAGGCGGCCCAGGGCGGCCTTGGCCGCTACGCCGACCTGGCGGTGCCGGAGCTGGCCCGCGGCATGCGCGCGCAGGGCGCCCAGATGGCGCGGCTCAGCGCCCGCCTGGTGGGCGGCGCCAACATGTTCTCCTTTGTGGGCCGCAATCCCGCGGCCGGGCCCAGCGTGGGCGAGCGCAACATCAGCGCCGTGGAAGCGGCCCTGGCCCATCTGGGCATACCAGTGAAGGCGCGGGACATTGGCGGCACCTGGGGCCGCTCGATCGAATTCGACCCCCAAGACGGGAGCCTGCTGGTGCGGACCACCCAGCATGGACAACGGCGGCTCTAGCCGCCAGCGAGGGAACCATGGCGATCGTCCGCCGCATCTCATTCCGCGAGCCCTTGGTGCGCTTCACCGCCTACAGCGGCCTGCTCTCCGTGGCGGCCACGGGCCTGACGGCCCTGCTGGTCTGCCGCCTGGCCCTGCGCCTGGACGGCCTGGAGACCCTGCGCATCAGCCTGGTGGCCATGGGCGGCGGCCTGGTGATGACAGTGGCCAACTACCTCATCGTGCGCTCCATCCTGCGGCCGCGCATCCGCGCCTTCTCCCGCTTCGTGGACCAGGTGGCCAAGGGCGACCTGAAGACCAGGCTGGAGGAGGGCGGCGGCGACCTCTTTGGGCAGTTCGGGGGCAACCTCAACGCCATGGCCGATGGCGTGCGCGAGATCGTCTCACAGGTGGTGGGCATCGCCCACAAGGTCTCGGCCTCGGCGGAGAGCCTCTCAGCCTCGGCGGAGCAGATGAACGCCTCGGCCGAGGAGATCACCAGCACGGTGCAGCAGATCGCCAAGGGCGTGGAGACCCAGGCCGGCAAGACCGTGGAGACCAGCCAGGTGATGGCCAAGATGTCGGAGACGGTGCAGCAGGTGGCCGGCCAGGCCGAGGCCGCCTCGCGGGTCTCCAACCAGGCCTTGGACACGGCGGTGCGCGGAAGCGAGGCGGTGCAGGAGTCGGTGGAGAAGATGAACCAGATCTTCGACTTCGCCAACCAGTCGGCCCAGGCGGTGCGGGGCTTGGGCGAGCATTCCAAGCAGATAGGCCAGGTGGTGGGCATCATCACCGGCATCGCCGACCAGACCAACCTGC
>CAYXCT010000222.1:2873-3624 GCA_964463435.1 uncultured bacterium
CAGGGCATGGCCGCCCTGGGCGAGCACGCCAAGGCCGTGGGCGGGATCATCGTGGTCATCTCCGATATAGCGGACCAGACCAACCTCCTGGCCTTGAACGCGGCCATCGAGGCCGCCCGGGCCGGCGAGGCCGGGCGCGGCTTCGCGGTGGTGGCCGATGAGGTGCGCAAGCTGGCCGAGGGCTCGGCCAGCGCCGCGGCCGAGATCGGCAAGCTCATCAAGCAGATCCAGGCCCAGACCGCCCGCGCCGTGCGCAACATGGAGGACAGCGCGGATGAGCTGGCCCGCGGCAAGGCGGTGGCCACCCGGGCCGGCAGCTCGCTGGAGGAGATCTTGCGGGTGGTGCGCCAGGTGGATGACATGGCCAAGGAGATCTACAAGCTGACCCGCGAGCAGGCCAGCGGCAGCGACCAGGTGGTGCGGGCGGTGGAGGAGATCGCCGCCGTGGCCGAGGAGACGGCGGCCGGCACGGAGGAGGCCTCGGCCTCCACCGAGGAGCAGACCGCCAGCATGCAGGAGATGGCGGCGGCGGCCCAGGAGCTGGCGGACCTGGCGGAGACCATGAAGGCCCTGGTCTCGCGGTTCCAGCTGTGAGCGGGGGGGGCATGGCAGAGGCGGCAAAGGCGAAGGCGGGGGAGGCCCTCTTGGTGGTCTTCCACCTGGGGCGCTCGGAGTTCGCGGCTCCCATCGCCCAGGTGCTCGAGATCATCCGCATCCCCGGGCTCACCCGCATGCCCCGGGCCCCGCGCTA
>CAYXCT010000223.1:0-3607 GCA_964463435.1 uncultured bacterium
AGGCGATCTCGATGCCCTGCTCGCGGAAGCTTGCCACCACGGCCAGCATCATGGCCTGGTTGGCATCGCAATAGGCGATGTAGTCCGGGCTCTGCACCTGGTAGGCCAGCTCAAAGACCAGGGCCGAGTCGCCCATCGCCACCAAGTGGCAGCGCTCCACGCGCACCAGGGGCTGGCTGGCGGCGATGGCGCGAAGCTGGCCGGGGATGGCCTTGAGCGCCGCGTCGGGGGTGCCGTAGGCCACGCCCACGCGCAGCACCTGGCGCCGCTCGCGCAGGGTCTTGAAGTTGTGGAGCTGGCCCGAGGTGAGGTCGCCGTTGGGGATGACGATGAGCTCGCCGTTCAGGCTGCGCAGGCGGGTGGCGCGCAGGCCGATGCGCTCCACCACGCCCTGCTGGTCGCCCAGGCTGATGAGGTCGCCCGCGGCAAAGGTCTTGTCCATCAGGATGGAGAGCGAGGCGAAGAGGTCCTTGATGAGGCTCTGCAGGGCCATGGCCACGGCAAAGCCGCCCAGGCCCAGGCCGGCCGCCAGGCCGGTGATGTTGACCCCCAGCCCGGACATCAAGAAGAGCAGGGCCAGCAGCCAGAGCAGGCTGTCCAGCAGCCAGCGGAAGCTCTTCAGCGTGGCGGCCTGGGCCTGGCGCTCCTCGCCCTGGCCGCTCAGGCCCTGCTCCAGCCAGGCGTGCAGCAGGGCCTGGGCCAGATGCACCAGCCGGAAGAGCAGGGCCGCCAGCATGAGCCACAGCAGCGCGGCATGCAGGCGCGGCGGCAGGTCCAAGTGGCGGCTGCTCAGGTAGAGGGCCACCGCCGCGAAGCTGCCCATGCCGATCTTGGGGACCTCTGCCAGCAGGGCCTGGTGCAGGCTGCCCCCGGCCCCGCTGGCCAGGGCCTTGAGCCGGCCCAGGGCCAGGCGCTTGAGGCCCCAGAAGATGAGCAGCAGGGCCAGCATGCTGCCCAGGGCCGCCAGCCAGTCTTGGCTGCTGTTGTTGTCGAGGATGATGTGGGCCCAGGCCCGGTAAGGGACATGCAGGGATGAGGCGGTGGGGCTCAACAGGCCCGGGGCTGGGCTGGCGGGGATGGGGATGGGCGTTTCCATGCCTAAAAAATAAGGCCCTTGGCCGCAGGTGGCAAGGGCATAAAAAAGGCCCAGGGCGCGCGCCCTGGGCCTGGCCTTGCAAACGCTGCCTTCAGGCAGCCAGCGCCTTGCTGGCGCCCTTCAAGGCTTCGGCCAGCAAAAAGCTGGCCGCCACCCGGCGCCGGCTCTGCCGGCTGTTCATGCTGCGCCGCTGGATGAAGCGCATGGCCTCGCGGGAATCGATGGCGCGGCCGGCGAGCAGGGCCACGCAGCGCTCCACCAGCGCCGAAGTCTCCACCTCGCGGGCCTGGTTCAGCTCCACCTCGCGCCGCAAGCTGGCGGCCAGCGCGCCGCCGGCCAGCGTGGCCAGGCTGGAGAGGGCATCCTCCGCCCCCTTGGCCCAAGCCCCGCTCTGGCGGCCGAAGCTGGCGATCAGCCCGATGGGCTGGCCGCCCGCGCGCAGCGGGGCCAGCATCAAGCGCTGCATGCCCAGCCGGTACTGCACGGCATCGCGCACCACGGGCGGCAGGCCTTCCAATCCCTGCAGAGCGGCCCGCTTGCCAGCCAGGGCCCGGCGCCAGGTCTCGTGGGTGGCATCCAAGCGAGGCAGGTCCGCGCCATAGCCCTCCAGGTTGTGGCCGGCCAGCACCAGCGTGGCCTGGTTCTCATCCAAGAGCAGGACAGCCGAGGCATCGCTCCCTGTGAGGTCCTTTTCCGCGGCCACCACCAGGGCCAGGGTCTCCTTGAGCCCGCAGCGGATGCCCAGGCTCTCCTGCAGCGGGTCGTCCACAAGGGCCGGGGTGGCTTCCACGATCCAAGAGGCCTGCTTCAGCAGGCTGCGCAGCGTTGCATCATCATCAGGCTTGGCAAAATTGAACGGCATGGGACCCTCCTTGAGTATGGCCTTTCTTAGGCTTACGCAGGCCCCCAGGGCGCCGTTTTGCCGGATGAAAAAACAAAACCCGGCCTTGCGGCCGCCCGGAGGGGGGTGGGCGGCACAAAGCCGGGTCGGACGCGGGGAGCGTCCCTGCAAAAAGGACGCGGGCCTCGCCTTTAAGTTCCCCTGTGTTTCAGGCCTTTTTCTCCCGCTTTTGCGCGTTGGCGGCATGATCCAGGGTCATGTCATAGACCTCGCGCCGCGCATCGCGGCCAGCCTTTTCCACAGCATCCAAGAAGGCATCGCTGTCCCGCACCTCCACATGATGCACCGCGCCGCTGGGCCAAACAGTGGCCACGGGAGCGTGGTCACACCAGCCCTGGCAGCCGCTGCGCACCACCTTGATCTCGCGCTTGTGGCCGCGCAGGGTGCGCTCCATCTTCAGGGCGTCATGCAAGGCCCGGCCGCCGAAGGGATTGGCCTCCGGGTCGGCGGTCTGGTCCTCCTGGCCGTGGCGCGAGCAGGTGGGACCGCTGGTGCAGACATAGATGACCTTGATGCTGTCGCCGAAATCCTTCTCATTCATGGCGGCTGCCTCCTCTCACGCCAGGACCTTGATCTCCTTGATGCCGTCGCCCTTCTTAATATTTTGCACCAGCTCCATGCCCTCGGTCACCTGGCCGAAGACGGTGTACTCGCCGTCCAGGCCGGGCTGGGGCTCAAGGCAGATGTAGAACTGGCTGCCAGCGCTGTCAGGATGGGAAGAGCGGGCCATGGCCAAAGTGCCGGTCAGGTGGGGCCGCTCGCTGAACTCGGCCTTCAGGCTGTAGCCGGGGCCGCCCATGCCGCTGCCGTCCGGGCAGCCGCCCTGGGCCACGAAGCCCGGCACCACGCGGTGGAAGATGAGGCCGTTGTAGAAGCCGGAGCCCACCAGGTCCAGGAAGCTGGCCACATGCTGGGGCGCCACGTCCGGGTAGAGCTCAAGGGTGATGGTGCCGCCCTTGGCCAGCTCCATCGCCACCACCGGCTTGCGTCCCGCTTCCACCGGCTCAAAGGTCTTGATCTTGGGGCTCACCATCCACCTCCACAGGAAAAAGGCCCCGGCCGCCAGGGCCAGGGCCGTGAGAAAGAGGACCACCAGCGCCAGCACGGCCTAGTCCAGGAATCCGCGCAGCTGGCGCGCGCGGGTGGGATGGCGCAGCTTGCGCAGGGCCTTGGCCTCAATCTGCCGCACGCGCTCGCGGGTCACGCCCTCGATGTTGCCCACCTCCTCCAGGGTGTGGGGGTATCCGTTCTCCAGCCCAAAGCGCAGGCGCAGCACCTTGGCCTCGCGCTCCTTGAGGCTGGTGAGCACCTTGCTGATCTGCTCGCGCAGCAGGATGTAGCTGGCGGCGTTGGCCGGGCTGATGGCCTCCTTGTCCTCGATGAAATCCCCCAGGTGGCTGTCCTTCTCCTCGCCGATGGGGGTCTCCAGGCTGATGGGCTGCTGCGCGATCTTGAGCACCTGCCGCACCTTGTCCACCGGCATGCCCATCTCCTTGGCGATCTGCTCAGGGAGCGGCTCGCTGCCGGTCTTCTGCACGATGTCGCGGCTGGTCTTGATGAGCTTGTTGATGGTCTCGATCATGTGCACCGGGATGCGGATGGTGCGGGCC
>CAYXCT010000224.1:0-3575 GCA_964463435.1 uncultured bacterium
GGCCGATCACCGGGTCCAGCTTGCCGTCGCGGGCCATCTGGGTGAGGTCGCGGCCAAAGGTGTCCAGGGCCGGGGTGGCGCTCTTAGCCGGGGCCTGCGCCGCGCGGGGCACGTTGCCGCCCAGCAGGTTGATGGTGATCTCGCGGGCCTTCTCCAGCTTGACGCCCAGGCCCTCCATCACCTTGGCCGCCACGCCCTCGCCCTCGCGCAGGAGCCCCAGCAGCAGGTGCTCGGTGCCGATGTAGTTGTGCCCCAGGTTCTGGGCCTCCTCCACCGAGAGCTCCAGCACCTTCTTGGCGCGGGGGGTGAAGGGCACCTCGCCCAGGGTCAGCGTGCCGCCGCCCAGCGCCGCCAGCTTCTCCACCTCAAGCCGCACCCGCTCCAGGTCGACATTGAGGTTCTCCAGCACCGCCGCCGCCACCCCGCCGCCCTCGCGGATGAGGCCCAGCAGCAGGTGCTCGGTGCCGATGTAGTCGTGGCCAAGCCGGCCGGCCTCTTCCCGGGCCAGGGCGATGACCTTGCGCGCGCGCTCTGTGAACCTGTCGAACATGCTTGCCTCCCGCCCGGGTCAGTCCCGGGCCGTGGGTGCCGCCACCAGGCGCAATTGATCGCGCAGGATGGCCGCTGTCTCAAAGTCCTCTTCATCAATGGCCTGCGCCAGCCGCCGCTTGAGCGTCTCGCCCACCCCCAGCGGGCGTGCCATCTTCCTGCGCAGCTGGCCGCGGGTGGCAAAGCTGTCCTGGCAGGCCGGGCAGGCATGGCTGGGGTCATGGCGGTAGTCGGCATAGGTCATGCCGCAGCCCACGCAGGGCTCCTGCGCCACCGCCGTCTCCTGGGAGCCGCCCGCCTCCTCAGGCTCGTCCGCCAGCTGGGCGGCATCCAGCACCGAGAGGCCCAGGCCGGCCACGCCCTGGCGCTGGGCGCAGAGCTCGCAGAGGTTCAGGGTCTTGGTGTTGCCGTTGAAGCTCTCAAAGTAATGGATGCTGGCTTCATTCTGATTGCAAGATTGGCAGAGCATAAAGCCCCTGGATCGGGTTCTCTTTGAATGATGAACGCACAAGCGCCCAAGCTGGTTGCTTCAGGCGGCACAACAACCATGGAGCAAGGATTGCCGCATGTCCAGCCGAAAAACGGGAAGGCCGAGGCCTTCCCGCTCTTGAAGATGGTGCACCCTACAAGATTTGAACTTGTGACCCCTCCCATGTCAAGGGAGTGCTCTAACCGGGCTGAGCTAAGGGTGCGCGGCACCAGCCGAATCTCTTGGAACCTGCGGCCTGGAGCGGTGTTTATACAATGCAAAGACCCAAAAGGCAAACGGAAAATAGGAAGCCGCGCCCCTGCTCAATCCCCTTGGCGGCCACGCTGAGCCCCTGCCGCGGGCGTGTCAGCAAGGGCGTCCGCAGCTGCTGCAGCCTGCGGGGTGAGGTCGCCGGCGCCAGGCACCCAAAAGCTCTTGTAAGCGCCCACGCGGTCCGAAGGCTGGTCCTTGGGCCAAGCCTGGGTCAGCCAGAGATAATCCCCTGGCTCCAGCTTGGCCAGCTCAGAGGGCGGCATGGCGAAGCTGTTGAGCGAGGACCCGCCCGGCGGCACGGCCCGCTCCTCCTCGGCCTGCCACACGGTCTTGCCCGTGGCCACGCGAGTGACCGCGGCGCGATGCACCATGCGCTTGATGCCCAGGCTGGGGTCATGGTCCAGGCGGTAGGCCACGATGAGCGGCAAATGGCTGGCCCCGCCCGCCTGGCGCCAGGGGTTGGGCCGGCTCTCAGGCCCGCCATCCGGCCCGGGCTGCATCAGGCTCATGAAGCGCAGGCCGCCCAAGCGGATGCCGTCCGGCTCCGGGATCTCCGGCACGGTCACATGCAGGGTCTTGCGGTTCTTGAGCTTGAGCTGCTTGTCCTGCACCTCAAGGAAGACGAGATAGGATCCCGGCTCCAGGTCCTGGGGGATGATGGTCTGGTAGCGCAAGGTGGCGCCCGGCCCGAAGAGCAGGGGGCCGAAGCTCTTGCCCTGCTCCTCCAGGGACTGGCCCAGGTCCATCACCCCGCCGTAAGCAGGCAGGCTGTCGCCGGCCTCATCATCCTTCTGGCACTGGAGGGCCACTTCCAGGCGCGGGGCGCGCGGGGCGCCATCCGGCATCTGGATGTCGCAGAAGCGGCCGCCCAGCACGGCGTCCATGTGGGTCAAGCCATCCGGCCCGGGGTCGAAGACAAAGTCCAGGCATAAGCCGGGGTTGCCCACCAGCAGGGCCGGCCCGCGCAGCCGCTCCTCGCAAGGCAGGGCCAGCGGGAGCAGCAGGATCAGCGCTGCCAGCAGGCGCCTCACCACTGCATCTCCAGGCTGGAATGGTAGGCAAGGGCGGTCAGCGGCTGCTGGGCTATGTCCAGGCTGTGGTCCCAGGTGAACTGCCCAAGGTGAAAGCCCAGGCCCAGCACGCAGTCCCAGCTGCCCAGCCCGCTGTTGATGGACTCGGCGCTGCTGCTGGCTGTCAGGGCGCCCGTGGGATCATAGCTGCGCAAGGCCTGGCCTGTCTGGCTCTGCTGCCAGGCATAGAGCGTGGCCGCGGCCCGCACCGTGAGCCAAGGCCAGGCATCTGCTTCCAGCCCCGCCACCACCGGCACGCTCAAGCTGTCGGTCAGGGTCTGCTGCTCGCTGGCCAGGGTTTGCTGCGCGGGTCCGCCCCCGGAAGCCTGCTGGTATTGCAGCAGGTCCGTGGTGCTGCGGAAGCCTTGCGCGCCAGCGGCCAGCAAGAAGACGGTCTTAGGGTTCAGCTTGGTGGCCCAGCCCAGGCTGGCCTTCCAGGGCTCAAGCACCAGGCTCTGGTCCCAGAGCGGCGCATCCCAGCCCTGCTGGGCGGGCAGCAGGGTGGCCCCGCTGAAGCTGGCCTGGCTGAATGCCTTGCTGCCCAGGTCCCAGCGGCCATAGCTCCCGGTCAGCACCAGGGTATGCCCCTCGATGGTGGTGGCCGCCCGGCCGCGCAGGCTGTAGCTCCAGGCGCCCTTGTCCTCCACGCTCAGCGTGTCCTGGCCCTGGTCCAGGCCCAGGCTGCTGGAAGCGGCATAAGCCTCCTGGTGGTGATTGTTCAGGCGGTTGCTGCCCAGGTCGCCGGCCAGGTTGACGTTGTATTCGCCCGAGTTCCATCCCACCCCGGCGTTGAAGCCCAGGGCCTGGCTGCTCTGCAGGTCATCATAAGCGCTCATGGTGAGCCCGCCGCCATAGGCGCTGTCCACGCCATAGGCATGGCCCAGCAGCCCTTGGCTGGCCAGGCCCTGCGAGCTGGCCAGCGCCTTTGATTCGGCGAAGCTGGCGCCCGCGCCCAGGCTCAGGCGGCCAAAGAGGAGCGCATAGGAGGCGCCTGCCAGGGGCTGGGGCCTGGCCAGCAGGCTGCTGGTGTCGGCGCTGGCCTGGGGCTGGCCCAGGCCCTGCTCCACAAGGGGCCCGCTGGCAGCCAGCGCGTCCCACAGGCCCTGCTGGGCCAGGGGCTTGCGGTACCAGAGCCCGAGGTTGCCGTAGCCCCAGATGGGGAAGGCGGCCCAAGCCCCGGCCGCGCCGGTGTCGCCGCCCGCGTAGTCCACGGT
>CAYXCT010000225.1:0-3551 GCA_964463435.1 uncultured bacterium
TGGGGTTGCCGCTGTCATCGCTCCCCTCGATCGCCAAGCCTGCTGCCAAGGCAGCGTTGGCCCCGGCAGAGGCGCCCATCAGCAGCCGGCCGGCTGTGGATGTCTTGGACCAAGCTTCGCCCGCCCAAGAGCCCTCGCCTTCGTCTTCGTCTGCGACTTCGGCGGAGCCTAGCGGCACGCCGACCGCGGTGCCCATGCTGCGCAGGGTGGGCGGCCAAGAGGAGCACAATTAGCCATGAGCAGCCCCCGCATCCTCATCCTGCGGCACATCCCTGTGGAAGGCCCAGCCGCGCTCAGCCCGCTGATGCAGGCCCGCGGCTTCCAGGCCCGCATTTTGGACGTGGACAGCAAGACAGCCTGGCCGGGCCTGGAGAGCTTCGAGGCCATGATCATCCTGGGCGGGCCGCAGTCGGTGTATGCCAAGGGCCGCTGGCCTGAGATGGCGGTGGAGCAGGATCTTGTGGCCGCGGCCCACAAGGCCGGCAAGCCCATGCTGGGCATCTGCCTGGGCGCGCAGATGCTGGCCCAGGCCCTGGGCGGCCGGGCCTACTTCAACCCCCGCGGCAAGGAGCTGGGCTGGGCCGAGGTCACCCTGTCCCCGGGCGCGGGCCAGTCTGGCCCCTTGGCGGGCTTGCCGCAGAGCTTTCCCGCCTTGCACTGGCACGGCGACACCTTTGACCTGCCGCCGGGCAGCCAGCACCTGGCCAGCTCGGCGCTCACGCCCAACCAGGGCTTTGTGCTGGGCAAGTCCTGGGCCCTGCAGTTCCATCTGGAGGTGGAGGCTGAGGACATCCGCGCCTGGGTCGCCGAATACCAGGATGAGGCCGGCCAGCACTTAAAGGGCGACCCCGAGGCGGACCTGGCCCGCTTCTACCCCCAGTTCAAGGCCGTGCGCGAGAAGGTCTTCAACCGCTTCTTGGACTTGGTGTAGCAGGGCAGGGGATGGCGCAAAAGAAAGAGCCCGCCGGGGGACCGGCGGGCTCTTTCTTTTCAGCGGGCGCTCAGCCTCACTGGTATTCCTTGGTGTGGATGACGATCTCGACGCGGCGGTTGGCCTGCTTGCCCTCGGGCGTGTCATTGCTGGCCACCGGCCGGGTGTCGCCGAAGCCCTCGCTCCGCAGGAACTCCTTGGGCACGCCCAGCAGGTCCACCAGGAACTTCACCACCGCCGCGGCGCGGGCCTCGGAGAGCTGCTGGTTGTCCTTGAAGGCCGCGTAGCGGATGGGCACGTTGTCGGTGTGGCCCTGGATGGTGACCGTGCTGCCCAGGTCGGCGTGGTCCATGATGACCTTGGCCACGTCCTTGATCACCTGGTAGGCGCTCACCCGCACGTCGGCCTTGCCGGTCTCAAAGAGCGTGTCGCTGGCCAGGGTGAGGTGGATCTCGCGCATCAGCACCACCTGCGAGTTGGGCGCGCTCTCCGCGCAGTTGCCCAGCTTGTCGCAGGCGGTGAGGGTGGTGACATACACCTTGCCGGTCTCGGCCCAGCCGCCCTTGGAGTCGCTGCCGTCCCACACCACCACGGGCGGCGGGTCGCCAAAGCCCTGCCAGCTCTTGAAGGCCAGGCCCTTCTCGTCCTTGATCTGCAGCTTCCATGCGCCGATGCCGTGCAGGTCCCAGGCCTGGGCCGTGAAGCTGGCCGGGATGAGCACCGCGCCGGCCTTGTTGGGCCGCAGCACTTTGGGCGCCACATCCAGCCCCAGCCGGGGAGGGGTGGAATCCAGCTCCACGCTGGCATAGGGGCTCTTGGCGTGCAGGCCGCCGGCGTAATCGGCCTCCCAGCGGGCCTCGGCCTTGCCATCCGGCAGCGCCAGGCCCTTGGCATCGCGGCCGTTCCAGGGCAGGTGGCTGGGCACCGGGCCCGCGCCCTGGCTGGCCAGGAACTCATTGCCGGCGCCGTCGCGGATGTAGAGGCGCCAGGCGTTCATGCGCTCCAGCGAGGGGGCCTGCGGCAGCCAGTCCATGCTGCGCCAGGCCGGCCAGCCCAGCGGGCCGATGAGGGGCCGCGAGGCCGATAGGCCGATGGTGGGCGAGCCGAAGGCCAGGCTGGCGGTGATGCGCTGGGTGTTGCCCAGGTCGCCGTAGGGCACCCAGGCATAGTCGATGACCAGGTCGGCCACCTTGACCCCGGCGCCGGCCGTGTACTGGTTCAGATAGCCCATCTTGTAGCCGGCGCGCAGGGCCACCAGCCCGGCCATCCAGAACTCGCCGCCCACCGAGCCTTCGATGGAGTTGTCCGCCGGGATGAGGCATTCGCCCACCAGCGAGGCGCGGTGCGAGAAGAAGCTATAGCGCGCGCCGGTGGCCAGCTCCAGGGGCTGGTCGGCCGGGGTACCGCCCACGCTGATCTGGCTGCCCAGGTTGCGCAGGGTCAGGCCCAGGTCCAGGGCGTCCCAGATGTTGGTGGTGCGCCAGCCCAGGTCCAGGCCCACGCCGTAGCCGTTGCTGGTGTCGATGTTCTGCTGGATGATGTTGAGCCGCGCGCCCCAGCTGTTGTTGGCGTTGAAGGGCAGGGCATAGGCGAAGCTCAGCTCCATGTCATGCGGGGAGAAGCTGCCGATTTCGGCGAAGTTGTTGATGGGGTCGCTGCTGTTGGCGCCGGTGCGCACGGTGCGCGGCATGCTGTCCACCTGCAGCCAGGTGAGCGCCGCGCCCAGGGTGCCCATGGGGCCCAACTGGGCAAAGCCGCCCAAATGCTCCAGATGGATGCCCTGGAACCATTCAATGTGAGTGGCGGAGAACATATCCTGGAGGCTTCCCGCCATGCCGGCCGGGTTGTAGACCAGCGCGGATTCATCGTCTGAAATGGCGGTGGCAGCCTCGCCCATGGCCGCGGGCCGGGCATCAGGCGGTATCTTCAGGAAATTGGCAGCTGTGGTGCCCACATCCCCGGCATCAGCCAGGGCCCGCATGGCGGGCATTGTGAGCAGCAGCAGCAGGATGGCTCGGCGCATGGTCTCTCCAAAGGGGCCTTGATTATACCGGGTTTTCATCCTGAGGGGAACGGCAAAGCGTTCCGCCTTCTGGCAGTTCTGCTTCAGCGCAGCACCGCGGCTTTGCCAAAGTCATGGGCTTCTTCCCCCCGCTGGGTGGTGGCCCGCACGCGGTAGATGTAGACGCCGCTGGCCACGGGCCTTCCGCTGTCGTTCCTGCCGTCCCAGAAGGTCTCGTTGTTGCCGTTGTTCACCATGTTGCATTTCCCGGCAAAGGGCGGCAGGCTGCGCACCTTCTCGCCCGACACATCCCAGACCTCGATGTTGACCGTGGCATCCACCTGCAGCCAGTAGGTGATCCAGGTGCCGCCGCCGCCAAAGGGGTTGGGGCTGTTGCCATACAGGTGCAGGATGAGCGGCCGCGGGGTTTGGGTGGGGCTGACCGTGGCGCTGCTGGTGGCAGAGGCGGTGGGGCTGGCCGTGGGCGTGCCCGTGGCCGTGGAGCTGGGGCTGGCCGTGCTGGTGCTGGTGGCGGTGGGCGAGGCCGTGCTGCTGGGCGTGGCCGTGGGGGTGGCGGTGCGGGTGGGGGTTCGGCTGAAGGTGGGGCTCACGCTGAAG
>CAYXCT010000226.1:0-3532 GCA_964463435.1 uncultured bacterium
GTGCGCGTCAATGCCATCTCCGCCGGGCCCATCAAGACCCTGGCCGCCAGCGGCATCCATGGCTTCAAGGACAAGCTGAAGCTGGCCGCCGCCACCACCCCGCTGCGCCGCACCGTCACCCAGGATGAGGTGGGCAATGCCGCGCTCTTTTTGGCCAGCCCCCTCTCCAGCGGCATCACCGGCGAGGTGCTCTTCGTGGACGCCGGCGCCAACATCATGGGCGAGATGGTGGTCAAGAAGGATGGGGAGTGAGCATGGCCGCGACCCGCGCTGAGAAGGACAGCATGGGCGTGGTGCAGGTGCCGGCCGATAGGATGTGGGGGGCGCAGACCCAGCGCTCCCTCGATCTCTTCCAGGCCGGGGCCGGGGTGGACCTGCTGGACCCCGCGCTCATCCAGGCCCTGGCCCAGGTGAAGCAGGCCTCGGCCCTGGCCAACCTGGAGCTGGGGCTCTTGGACGCCGAGCGGGCCAAGCTCATCGTGCAGGCCTGCGAAGAGGTCATCCAGGGCAAGTGGGCGGGCCATTTCCCCCTGGTCATCTGGCAGACCGGCAGCGGCACCCAGAGCAACATGAACGTCAACGAGGTGGTCGCCAACCGCGCCAACCAGATCGCGGGCCAGCCCCTGGGCGGCAAGTCGCCGGTGCATCCCAACGACCATGTCAACCTGGGCCAGAGCAGCAACGACGCCTTCCCCGCCGCCATGCACATCGCCGCGGTGGACGTGCTGAGCCACGACCTGCTGCCGGCCCTGCAAGGCCTGCTCACCACCCTGGCCGACCGCGCCGCCGAGAACCTGGAAGTGGTGAAGATAGGCCGCACCCACCTGATGGACGCCGTGCCCCTGACCCTGGGCCAGGAGATGTCGGGCTGGTGCCAGGCCCTGGAGAACTCGCGCCGCCGCATCGCGCTGGGCATCCCCCACCTCTGCGAGCTGGCCCTGGGCGGCACCGCCGTGGGCACCGGGCTCAACACCCACCCCGCCTTCGCGGCCAAGGCCGCCGGCAAGATAGCCGCCCTCACCGGCAAGCCCTTTGTCAGCGCGCCCAACAAGTTCGAGGCCCTGGCCGGCCATGACGCCCTGGTCTTCTCGCACGGCGCGCTCAAGACCCTGGCCTGCGGCCTGATGAAGATCGCCAACGATGTGCGCTGGCTGGCCAGCGGCCCCCGCGCCGGCCTGGCTGAGATCAGCATCCCCGCCAACGAGCCGGGCAGCAGCATCATGCCCGGCAAGGTCAACCCCACCCAAGCTGAGGCCCTGGTGATGGTCTGCTGCCAGGTGCTGGGCAATGACGTGGCCATCAACTTGGGCGGCGCCACCGGCAACTTTGAGCTCAACGTCAACAAGCCCCTCATCATCCACAACTTCTTGCGCTCCACCCGCCTGCTGGCCGCCGCGCTGCGCGGCTTCGACCAGCACTGTGCCAAGGGCATCAAGCCCAACCCAGCCCGCATCGATGAGCTGATGCGGCGCAGCCTGATGCTGGTGACGGCGCTCAACCCCCACATCGGCTATGACAAGGCCGCCCTCATCGCCAAGAAGGCCCACCAGGAGGGCACCACCCTCAAGGAGGCGGCCCTGGCCCTGGGCCTGCTGACCGCGCAGCAGTTCGACCAATGGGTGGACCCCGGCACCATGGTCAAGCCCGGCCTCTAGCCCTGGCCGCGCAAGGCACAAAAAAAAGGGGCGCCCCGGCCTGGGGCGCCCCTTTTTTCATCCCTTCGGCAGGGGCTGTGGGCTCCCCCCCGGGCTTGCCTGCTCTGGGCTCACGTCCCTGGCCCAGTGATGGTCGGTGGCCTGCTCATTGACGGCATCCAGCCCCTGGCCCTTGAAGTCGCCCGGCAGCAGCATGCCCAGGCTGCCCAGCGGATTGTCCAGGCCGCCCTTCACCGGCACGGCCCTAAAGCCCATGCAAAAGCCCTCCCCCGAGGAGTTCAAGAAGCTCAAGGCCTCCAGATGCACCACCCTGCGCCGCGCCGCGGCCATGGCCTCCTTGAAGGGCACCAGCAGCAGCTCAGAGGCCAGCGGCTTGTCCAGCACCTTGCGCCGCTTGATGCCCAGGATGGACTCGGCCTCATGGTTGAGGAAGCGGATGATGCCCCCCTCATCGATCACCATCACCGCCAGGGGGATGGCATCCAGCAGCCCGGTGCCGAACTGGTAGGCCACAGCCAGCTCCTGGGCATGCGACTTCAGCTTCCCGGTGAGGATGTCCTGGCCGGCCTCCAGCGCCCGGCGCTGGATGATCTCATCCTGGGCCATCTCGCTCACCGCGCCCATCAGCAGGGCCAGCAGGAAGATGAGGGGCAGCACCAGCACCTGCTCCGGCTTGACGAAATCGAAGCCCTGCGGGGTATAGAGCTGCAGGCCCAGCCAGACCCCGGCCGCCACCAGCGCCCCCAAGAAGCTCTTCAGCACCTTGTGGGTGAGCGCCGCCACGAACACGGCCAGCGAGCAGGCCAGCACCAGCGGCCCATCCGCCTGCCCGGTGCGCCACAGGCTGCCCAGCAGGTAGGTGAGGTCAAAGAGGAAGATGGCCGTGGCCGGCCAGAGCTCATCAAAGGCCGCCACCGGCATGCTGGCCAAGAAGGCCTGGGTGGCCAGGTAAGCCAGGCCCAGGCCCAGGGCCCACAGCATGCTGACAGCGCCCAGCTGCCAGTGCCACCACAGGTCAGCCGCCAGCCAAGCCAGCACGCCCCAGCGCATGTGCAGAAAGACGGACTTCCAGCGGGGGGCCAGGGCAGCCTCATGCATGCGGCTGATCCAGCCTGGGCGCTGGCCTTCCACCAGCGGCAGGATGCGGCCGGCGCCGCGCTCCTCCAGCTCCTTGGGCTTGCCGATGCTGCGCGCGGCCTCATCCCCGCCCTCATCCACCGTGGAGGCGATGCTGGTCACCAGCTTGGGCTTCTCCACCTTCTCAACAGGCCCGCCTTCATCCACCGGGAAGACCTCATCAGCCTGCTCCTCAGCCTGCTGGCCACCCTGCTTCTTGTCCATCGCCGCTCCCCGTTGAGTGGAAAAGCTCATCCCTTGAGCGCCGCCAGCGCCTCATCCACGTGGCGCTCGGGGTCGCTCATGCTGTCGAAGACCAGGGCGATGCGCCCCTGAGGATCCACCACATAGGTGATGCGCCGCCGCACCAGGCCCCACATCCGCTGGGCGCCGTAGGCCCGGCAGACCTTGCCGCCCAGGTCAGCCAGCAGGGGAAAGTTGAGGCGGTATTTGGCGCTGAAGCGGTGATGCGAATCAAGGCTGTCGCTGGAGATGCCCAGCACCACGGCCCCCGCCTTCTCGAACAGCGAGTGGCGGTCGCGGAAGGCGCAGCCCTCGATGATGCAGCCTGGGGTGTCATCCTTGGGGTAGAAGTAGAGCACCGCTGGCCGGCCCTCCTGGCGCAAGCCAGCCAGGCTCACCCGCCGGACCGTGTCCGAGGGCAGGTCGAAATCTGGCGCGCTGTCCCCTATCTTGAGCTCTGCCATGTGCCATCCGAGAGAGGGCCTTTGGCCATAGGATAACCCCTGGCGACGTGGGGC
>CAYXCT010000227.1:0-3481 GCA_964463435.1 uncultured bacterium
AGCATCCAGGCCGCGCTCTTCCAGCCTGCGGCGGATGGCGGCCGCCGTGTTGCCCGGGCCGCAGGCATGGCGCTTGGCCAGGATGCCCGGCTGCAGGGCCAGGGCCCTCTCGAAGCCCGAGCCGCTGCTCCAGTAATAGCAGCCGTAGCCCAGCAGCTTCTCCGGGGGCTCGCGCGGGGCCAGGCTCACCTGGTAGCTGGCGAGCAGGGGCAGGCGCGCGGAGCCGGCATCGGCGTGGCTCAGCTTGGCGAAGCGGGCCTTGGGCGCCAGCTGCTCCAGGCCCATCGGCTCGTCCTCGCCCAGGCCGTCCTGGGTGCCGTTCACCCACACCCCGCGCCGGGCCAGCTTCTGCCAGGTCTTGAGGCCCGCGGCCCAGACCAGGCCCTCAAAATGGAGGTGCTCCGGCCAGGCGTCCTCCTTGGCCACCAGCAGGCCCTGCCATTCGCCAGGCTTGAGCTTGAGCTCCAGCGGCTGGCGCTGGGCCATGAAGAAGTCGCGGGCCGCGTCCAGGCCCTTGAGCCCCTTGAGCCCAGGGTCCACCGCGGGCTCGAGGCTGCGCTGGTCGAGCACAAGGCCCGCGTCGGTCCTGCCCCGCAGGCTCAAGAGCGTGCCATAGGGCCTCGCTTGCACGCTCACGCCGATGGCCTGGTGGCAGCCGCCGCCATGGCTGGCCAGGATGGCCCGCTCGCGCCGGGCCTCCTCAAAGCTCTGCGCGTGGTTGATGCCCTGGAGCAGGGCGAGCAGGTCAGCCCGGTCGCGGCGCGCCTCGATGGCCAGCGCGCCCTGGGCCGCGGCCGTGGGGTTGAGGCTCAAGGGCAGCACCATCCAATCCAGGCTGGCCAGGGCCTTGGCCAAGAAGGCCCGGCCCTCGGCGAGCTCCTCGCGCTCGGCGGCCAGCAGGCGGTCGAGCGCGGCCTTGGCCACGATCAGCGCATCCGCCCCCTCGGCCTCCAGGAGCTTGCGCACCCGGGTCTGGATGTTGCCGCGCACCGGGGTGAAGCGGGTCTCGCGCACGGCAAAGGGGAAGTAGCGCTGGGCGAAGCCTTGCAGGTTGAGGCTGCGGCGGGGCGATGAGCTGAGCACCTCCAGGCGGCCGCCATGGGCCACCCGCGCCCTGGCGCTGCGCTTGAAGAGCAGCAGGTCGCGGCTGTCGGCCCGCTGAAGGCAGGCGGCCACCACGGTGCCGGGCTTCTCCTCCACCGGCAGGTCCTTCCAGGAATGCACCACCAGGTCGGCCGCGCCCTCCACCAGGTCGCGGTGGAAGTCCTCGGTGAAGACCCCCTTCTCCGGGGCCTGCCAGAGCGGGTCGGTGAGGTTCTTGTCGCCCAGCGACTCGCGGAAGCGGTATTCCACCTGAAGCCCGGGATCCTGCGCCTGCAGGGCGTCTCCCACCAGGTAGGCCTGCAGGCGGGCCAGGTCGCTCTTGCGGCTGGCGATGGTCAGGCGCACAGGTCCTCCCAGCCCTGGGGGCGGAAGCGGGGGCGGTCAAAGCGGGCGCGGGTGCGCTCCTGGATGAGGGCGCGGATCTCCTGCACCTTGCCCTCCCGCTCCAGGGCTTCGCTGCTCAGGGTGTCGGTGAGATCCTTCAGGCTGACAAAGCGCCGGGCCCTGGCCTTGAGCAGGCCGCCGGCGAAGAGCTGGGCCTCGCCCCGGCAGTCGATGATGGCCTCGAGCGGCCCCGTGAGCAGGGGGGCCAGGTCCTGGTCATCCAGCGGCGCGGCCACGATGAGCGCCTGGTTGGCGTTGGCCGCCGAGGCATCCTCCAGGCCATGGATGCCCAGGCCGGGCAGGATCTCGCGGAAGGGCTCGGCCTTGCGCATGCTGCGGCACCAGACATCCACCCGCGCCTTGTCCTTGAGCCAGGGCAGCACCTCGCCCGCCAGATGGCCGCTGCCCAGCACGGTGACCGTGCCGATGTCGCGCAGCTCCTTGCGGATGAGGCTGCCATAGCTCTTGCTGCCCAGGTGGCTGATGTGCTTGTCGCGCAGGGCCTTGACCTCGGTCAGCACGAACTGGTGCCAGGGCGAATCCGGGCTCAGCAGGGGATGCTTGGGCTCGCTGAGCCCGGCCAAGAAGTTCTTGAACTGGCCCAGCACCTCGGTCTCGCCCACCACCGGCGACTCCAAGCCGCACAGCACATTGATGAGAAAGGCCACGGCCCGGTCGTCCTCGAAGAGGGCCTCATGGGGGGAAGGGCGCGGCTCGGGCCCGCCGGGGTCAAGGAACACGATCTGGCGCAGGCAGGTTTGCCAAACCACCCCGCTTGTGGCAGAATGGCTGAAAGCTTGGCCCGGCTTCCGGTTGAGAAGGCTGAAGGTTTCCATGGCCCTACTTTACCCCAAAAGCGGCCCCAAAAGTGTCATGGCTTTGTCATCATGGGAGCAAAAATGGAGCCCCGATTGGACCTGCCCATCCGCCCGCGCCGCAACCGCCGCAACGCCAGCATCAGGGACATCATCGCCGAGGCCAGCCTCGGCGCGCAGCACCTGGTGATGCCCCTCTTTGTGATGGAGGGAAGCCAAAAGCGCCAGGCCGTCAAGAGCATGCCGGGCATCTTCCGCACCAGCCTGGACCTGGCCCTGCGCCAAGTGGAGCAGCTGCAAAAGCTGGGCGTGCGCGGCATCGCGCTCTTCCCCTACATCGCGCCCCGGCTCCGCGACAGCCGCGCTAGCGAGGCCCTCAACCGCCAGGGCCTGTCCCCGCGGGTCATCAAGGCCATCAAGCGGCGCTTCCCCGATATGGTCATCTTCAGCGATGTGGCCCTGGACCCCTTCAGCAGCGACGGCCACGACGGCATCGTGCGCCAGGGCCAGATCGTCAACGATGAGAGCGTGGCCGTGCTGGCCCAGATGGCCGTGCTGCAAGCCGAGGCCGGCGCCGACTACGTGGCGCCCAGCGACATGATGGACGGCCGGGTGGCCGCCATCCGCCAGGCCCTGGATGAGGCCGGCTTCACCAGCACCGGCATCATGAGCTATGCCGCCAAGTACGCCAGCAGCTTCTATGGGCCCTTCCGCGACGCGCTCGATTCCAGCCCCAAGGCCGGCGACAAGAAGACCTACCAGATGGACCCCCGCAACCAGCGCGAGGCCCTGCGCGAGGCGGCGCTGGACGAGGCCGAGGGCGCCGACATGCTGATGGTCAAGCCGGCCCTGGCCTACCTGGATGTCATCGCCGCCGTGCGCCAGCACACCACCCTGCCCGTGGCCGCCTACAATGTCAGCGGCGAGTACAGCATGCTGAAGGCAGCGGCCAAGGCCGGCTTCTTGGACCACGACCAGGCCATGGCCGAGAGCCTGCTCGCCATCCGCCGCGCCGGGGCTGGCATCATCTTCACCTACTTCGCGCAAGAGATGGCGGCATTGCTGAAGAAGGGCTGAGCCGACCTCACCCCTACCCCCGCCGTGGTAGCCTAAAAGCAGCCACCCCCTTCCCCTCTCCACAGTGGAGAGGGGAAGGGGGTGTGTTCGTTTATAGGCTT
>CAYXCT010000228.1:0-3427 GCA_964463435.1 uncultured bacterium
TCTGTTCAGGTCGGGCGTCTTCTGCGCGTGCCAGTCGCAGGATCGGCCCTGGTCCACCAGCTCCACGCGCAGGTAGCGGGTGGTGCGGATGACGCTCAAGCGGATCTTGCCCGGGCCACGCTGATAGGCGTAGCGCATGATGTTGGTGGCGGCCTCATCCACGGCCAGGCACAGGTTGTAGACCTGCTGGCGGGAGAAATCTGCCTCCTGCGCCCAATGCTGGACCAGGTCGCGGATGCGCGAGAGGTTCTTCTCATCGCTTTCCACGATGAGCTCGTCCTGCTCCAGGGGCCGGCCCTCCAGCCATACGCCGCGGCGGCTCATGGCTTCCTCTCCTGGATGAGGAGGCGGCGGCGGGCCTCTTCGATGTTGCGGAGCACCAGCGGCTGGCCCGGATGCCTCTCAAGGATGCCCTCCCAGGTGGCGATGGCCTCCTGATACCTTCCCTTCAGGAACAGCGCCACGCCCTGGCGGTAGGCCTCCAGCGACTGCCCCTGCAGCTCGCTGCTGCGGGCCTTGCCCCCGGCTTGCATGCGCCCCTGCTGCTGGGCGCGCTGCAAATATTCGGCTGCCTTGAGGTAGGCGGGATCGGCCTTGACCACCGCCTCAAAGGCGGCCCGGGCATCCGCCATGCGGCCATCGCTGAAGGCTTCCAAGCCTTGGGCATAGGTGAGCGACTTGAAGCGCTCATCCTTGAGCGCCCGGTCGGCGTCAATGGCCGAGAGGCGCAGGGCATCCTCACGGGCCGCGTCCAGCAGCGGCTGCATGCCGGCCTCCATGGCCTTGCGGTCCGCGGCCGCGGCATCGGCGCGGGCCTGCGCCATGGGCGCGCCGAAATCCAAGCTCAGCCCAAAGCGGTTGAGGCCCCCCAGCGGCCCGTTCTCCCAGGCATAATCCGCACCCACGCCCAGCGCCTTCAGCCCCACGCCCGCGGCCAATCCCTCGGCCCTGAATCCTGCGCGGAGGCTCAAATGCTGCAGGACGCCAAGCTCCAGCCCCAGGCCCCAGGCGGCCTGCTGCCAGGCCGCCTTCTCCGCCTGGGCCAGCAGGCGCAGGTCAACGCTGCTGGCCCAGAGCGGGCGGGCCCAAGCCGCGCCCAAGCGCCAATCCGGGCCCTGCATGTCAGCCGGGCCCGGCCCCAGCTGCAGGCTGGTGCCCAGCAGGCCATGGGAGACCAGCCCCAGCTGCAAGCCGTCCAGGGCGCTGCCGGCCTGCCAGGCCAGGCCCAGATCCAAGGCTGCGGCCTGGCCAGAGCTCCCGGCCAGGGTCTCGCCCATCCATCGGCCAGCCAGCCCGGCGGAGAGCCCCCACCCGATCGCGCGGCCCCAGCCCAGGCCCGCCTGCCACTGGCTGTAGCTCAGGCTGCCAGTGGGCTGTCCCTGCTCATCGCTGCCCGGGATGCCATCCAGGCTCGTCCAATGCCCGGTCAGGCCCAGGCCGCCCCAATGCAGAGTGGGCCAGGCCAGGCCCAGTGAGCTGACCGAGGCGCCAAAGGGGCCGGGCGCCTGGGCCAGGCCCAGCTGGGCTCCGGGCTGGCTGTCCAGCAGGGCGGGATTGGCTTCCATGCCGGCGTATCCCAGGCCGTCCGCGGCCATGGCCCGGCCCAGGGCCACGTCCCGGGGGAAGAGGCTGACGGCAAAGGGGTCCCCGGTGCCGGCGTCATCCGCGGCGGCCAGGGGCAGGGCTGCCATCAGGGCCAGCAGCAGCAGGCTGTGCAGGCGCGGCATCATTTGAGCACCGCGATGCGCGCGGTCAGGGCCTGCCCGCCCACCTGGATGACCGCCACATAAACGCCGCTGTTGACAAGGTTCCCCACGCCATTGCGGCCATCCCAAGCGATCCGCTGCAGCGCCCCAGGCTCAGCCTGCCCCTGCGCCAGGCTGCGCACGGATTCGCCCTGCAGGGTGTAGATATGCACGGTGTAGGCGCTGGAGGAGGCCACGGCGAACTCAAAGGTCAGGCTGCCATGGCCCGGATGGAAGGGATTGGGGTAATAGCGCAGGCTGCGGCCAGGGTCCTGCGGCCGCAAGGACACCAGGCTTGAATCGAAGGGCAGGACCGCGGGCAGGCATTGCAGGCCCACGCTGGCGGCAGGGTCGGCGTTCTGCGCCGCCACGCCGCTGAGCCGCAGCTTGAAGCTGGCCGCGCCAGAGGCAGCCAAGCTGGCGGTGATGCTCAAGTCTCTGCTCTCGCCGCCGGCCAGGCTGCAACCCGCCCCGCTCAGCGGGACATACACGGTGGAGCCGCTGGCCGCGGCGCTGCCCAGGCTGCCGGAGGGCCCGACCACCGCGGCGCTGGCCAGCACACCGCTCAAGGGCGCGCCCTGGGCATTGACGGCCGTCAGGCTGACCCCCAGCAGGATGAAGCCGCCGCTGGCATTGGGGTCAACAAAGCTCAAGCCCAGCATGGGCAGCCCGGCCTGGCCCTGGACCGCGGCCAAGGGAGCCAGGGAGCGCAGGGAGAGCCTGAGCAGGCTGGGCGAGCCTCCGCTGGGCGCCGAGACCAGCAGGGCGTCCGAGGCGGCGGACACGATCCCCCGGCCCGCATCAGTGGCGATGAAGCTGACGCTGCTGCCCACAACGAAGGCGCGCACCGGGTAGAAGCTGGCAAGGCCGCCGGCCATCTGGCCGGACGGGCATTGGGCGAGCGGATCGGTGGCCGCCAAGGCGAGCGGCCCGCTGGGCAGGGCCTGCGGGATTCGGCCGTTGGCATCCAAGGATTGCGCCGTGATGGTGATGGCATCCCCGGCCTGGTAGGGCAGCGGCGATCCTGCCACCAGGCCGGGCAGGCTTGGGTCAAAGGATTCGCCGGGCAGCAGCAGCAGCAAGCGCGAATACGGCAGCGCCGTGGCCGTGGCGCTGGGCGTCACGGAGGGCGTGGCGGTTTGAGTGCTGCTGGAAGAGGGTGTTGGCGTGGCGCTGGGAGTTGCTGTTGAGCTGTGCGTGGGCGTGGCCGTGGCGCTGGAGCTGGGCGTGGCCGTGGAGGTGGCCGTGGGCGAGGCCGTGGAACTGGAGCTGGGCGTGGCTGTGAAGGTGGCCGTGGGCGTGGCCGTGGGACTAAAGCTGGGCGTGGCGCTCGAGCTGTGCGTGGGCGTGGCCGTGGAACTGGAGCTGGGCGTGGCCGTGGCCGTTGGCGTGAAGCTGGGAGTGGCGGTGAAGGGCGGCGTGTAAACTGCGATCAGGCTCCCGCCCACCGCCTGCACCTGGTAGCTGGGGTTCCCGTTCAAGTAGGCCCCCCAGCTTGCGGCACCGGCTTGCAGCCCCTGGGCCGTGAAGGTGACTTGAACATAGTTGGGGCTGCTGCCATTGCTGAGCGCGGGGCTGAAGCTGACAAGCAGGCTGCTGCCCGCCACGGCCACGCTGGCCCCTGGCACATCCGGCGAGAGCCCTGGATTTCCGCTCAGGCCGAGGGCGCTGGCTGGCAGGGT
>CAYXCT010000229.1:0-3370 GCA_964463435.1 uncultured bacterium
CCGGCTCCACCCAGCTCATTGTCTGGGACGAAGCCGGCAACACCCAGATCATGATGGATCCAGATGCCTCCACCGAGGGCCTGATGTTTGCCGCCACCAAGGAGGTCATGACCAAGCTGATGGCCATCGTCTACCGCTTGGACGGCGGGGAGAGCTCGGCAGAGGACGCGGATGAGGGCGGCGGCACGCGCAAGACCCAGGTCTTCCGCCTGCGCTACACCCAGCCTAGCGACCTGTCCGCGGCGATCACCAGCATCATCACCACGCCTGACGGCACCTTGCAGGGCGTGGTGCAGCAGGACAACCGCACGCGCAGCTTCATCATCACGGCGCGGCCCAAGTGGCTGAAGAAGGTGCGCCAGCTGCTGGACCGGCTGGACGTGCAGCTGCAGCAGGTCTCCATCGAGACCAAGGTCGTCGAGGTGGATGCTGACAGCGACAATGAGCTGGGCATCAACTGGACCGCCAAGAGCAGCCAGGCCACGGCTGACCCCAACATCAATGCTTCGGTGCTGGCGCCGGTCAACAGCGTCGGCACTCTGATGGTCTCCACCCTGCAGAACAACCTCAACATCAACGCCACCCTGCAGGCCATGGTGCAGGAGGACAAGGCTTCGGTGCTCTCCAGCCCACGCATCACCACCCAGGACAACCAGGCCGCCACCATCACCACCAGCGACACCTACACCTACCAGACCACCAACACCACCATAGGCTCCACCACCCAGACCACCGTGACCTACAACCAGATCTCGGTGCCCATCACCCTGGGCGTGACACCCCTGATCAACCAGGAGAACAACGACATCCGGATGACGGTGAACTTCAACGTCAGCTCGGTGGTGGGCACGCCTGCCAGCGGGGTGCCGCCCAACCTCTCCATCCAGACCGCCAACACCATGGTGCAGGTCAAGAATGGGGAGACCGCGGTGATCGGCGGGCTGATGCGCGACAAGCTGACCACCACTGACACCAAGGTGCCGGTGCTGGGCGACATCCCCCTGCTGGGCTACTTCTTCAAGAGCAAGGTGGTCCAGAAGAGCAAGAAGGAGCTGGTGATCTTCCTCACCCCCTCCATCAGCGCGGACTGACCTCAGCCATTGCCTGCGCACCTTGAGGCCCCTCCGGGCCTCAAGGTGTTTTCTTGTTCGGAGCCAGATGAGCCGACTTCGCTACCTCACTGCCGGTGAATCCCATGGCGAGGCGCTGACCATCCTGATGGAGGGCCTGCCCGCCAACCTGCCGCTGGACCTTGACCGCGTGAACGCCTGGCTGGCCCAGCGCCAGATGGGCCACGGCCGCGGCGGGCGCCAGAAGATAGAGCAGGACAAGGTGCGCGTCACCGCCGGCCTCAGGAACGGCCTCACCCTGGGCAGCCCCCTGGTGATGACCATCGACAACCGCGACTGGGCCAATTGGGAGCGGGTGATGCATGCCACCCATGTGGAGGCCCGCTACCTGAGGAGCGCGGCCATCCACCGCCCGCGGCCCGGCCATGCCGACCTGCCGGGCGGCCTCAAGTACGACCAGCAGGACCTGCGCAACATCCTCGAGCGAGCCAGCGCCCGCGAGACCGCGGCCCGCACCGCCGCCGGCGCGGTGGCCGCCGAGCTCTTGGCCTGCTTTGGGGTGCGCGTGGCCGGGCATGTGGTGGAGATAGGCGGCGTGGCCAGCCGCGGCAAGGTGAGCTTCAGCCAAGCCTGCGCGGCGGCGGCATCGCCGGTGCGCTGCGCCGATGCCAAGGCTGGCAAGGCCATGGTGGCGGCCATTGACAAGGCCAAGGCCGCGGGCGACAGCCTGGGCGGCGCCTTTGAGGTGCGGATGCAGGGCCTGCCGCCGGGCCTGGGCAGCCACGTGCAGTGGGACCGCAAGCTGGACGCGCGCATGGCGCGGGCCCTGATGAGCATCCAGGCCATCAAGGCGGTGGAGGTGGGCTTGGGCGCCGGCTTCGCCCACCTGCCGGGGAGCCGGGTGCATGACCCCATCCGCTACCGTCAGGGGCGCTACCAGCACGACAGCAACAATGCCGGGGGCTTTGAGGGCGGCATGAGCAACGGCGAAGAGGTGGTGCTGCGCGCCACCATGAAGCCCATCCCCACGCTCTTCAAGCCCCTGATGACCGTGGACATGCAGACCAAGCAGCGCATCAAGGCCCGCTACGAGCGCAGCGACACCTGCGCGGTGCCGGCCGCCTGCGTGGTGGGCCAGGCCGTGGCCTGCTTTGAGGCCGCCGACGCCTTCTTGGAGAAGTTCGGCGGCGACAGCCTGGCCGAGCTCAAGCGCAACCACAAGGCCGCTCTGGCGGCCATGGCTCGGCGATGAAGGGCGTCTCCCGCTGCTTCCTGGTGGGGATGATGGGCTGCGGCAAGAGCGCGGTGGGCAGGGAGCTGGCTCGGCGCCTGGGCTGGGCCTTCATCGACACCGATGAGCTGGTGGAGGCCATGACCGGCTTCAGCGTGGCCGCGCTTTTTGAGAAGCTGGGCGAAGAGGGCTTTCGCGCCGAGGAATCGCGGGCCCTGCGCCTGGCTGCCGCGCGCAAGAGCGTGGTGGTGGCCACCGGCGGCGGCGCGGTGCTCAAGGAGGCCAACCGGGCGCTGATGCACAAGAGCGGCTGGGTGGCCTACCTGGAGGCAGACCCCTTGGTGCTGGCAGAGCGGGTGGCCCGCCGCGGGCCCAAGCGCCCCCTGCTGGATGTCAAAGACCCCGCCAAGGCCCTGCGCGACATCTTGAAGCTGCGGCAGCCCCTGTACCTGGAGGCTGCCCATGCCAGCCTGCCGGCCCTGGGCTCCGTGCGCCAGGTGGCTGAGGCGGTGCTGGCGGCCATGCCCGGCGCGTAGCCGGGATTTTTGAGGTGGCCATGGCCTTTGAGGCCGAGATCAAAGAGCTGCAGAAGAAGGTCGCCCAGAACCCGGCCTCCCTGGTGTTCGCCCCGCTGGCGGACACCTTGCGCAAGGCCGGCCGCTTGGACGAGGCGGTGGACGCTTGCCTGGCCGGCTTGGAGCACAACCCCAGCTACATGACCGCGCGCATCATCCTGGGCCGCACCTATGCCGAGAAGGGCATGCTGGAAGAGGCCATCAGCGAGTTCAAGAAGATCACCCTGGCGGATGCCGGCAACATCATGGCCCACAGCATGCTGGGGCAGATGTACACCCGCCGCTCGCAGTTCAGCGAGGCCATCGAAGAGTACCAGCGCGTGCTGGCGCTCAACCCTGACGATGCAGGGACGCAGGCAGCGCTGGAGGAGGCCTTGAGCAAGGCCCGCGAGCTGCCGGGCGCCGCGCCTGCGGCAGAGGCTAGCGCTAAGAAGGCCGAGCCGGCGCGCCGCAGCGATGAGGACAAGCTGGCCACCATCACCGTGGCCGAGATA
>CAYXCT010000230.1:0-3356 GCA_964463435.1 uncultured bacterium
GGATGATGTTCTCCACATCCTCGCCCACGTAGCCGGCCTCGGTGAGGGTGGTGGCATCGGCGATGGCGAAGGGCACGTGCAGGATGCGGGCCAGGGTCTGGGCCAGCAGGGTCTTGCCGGTGCCGGTGGGCCCCACCAGCAGGATGTTGCTCTTGTCCAGCTCCACGCCGCCGCTGGCCTTGCCCTTGTCAAAGGCCTCCAGGCGCTTGTAGTGGTTGTAGACCGCCACCGCCAGGCTGCGCTTGGCCAGGTCCTGGCTGATGACGAACTCATCCAGGGCGGCCTTGATCTCCTGCGGCTTGGGCAGGGCCTGGGGGCCGGCCTCCTGCCTGCGGGCCTTGCGCTCCTCATCCTCCAGGATGTCGCCGCAGAGCTTGATGCACTCGTTGCAGATGCTGGCGGAGGGGCCGATGATCAGCCTCCCCACCTCCTCCTGCGGCTTGTTGCAGAAAGCGCATTTCACTTCCCCGCCCTTGCCCGTTCCCGTGCCCGCCATCATGACCTCACTTGCTCTCGGTTTCCTTGTGGCTGCTGATCACGGCATCCACGATGCCATAGGCCAGCGCCTCTTCGGCGCCCATGAAGTTGTCGCGCTCGGTGTCCAGCGTCACCTTCTCCACCGGCTGGCCGGTGTGCTTGGAGAGCAGCTGATCCATCTTCTCGCGGATGCGGGCCGTCTCGCGGGCCTGGATCTGGATGTCGGTGTTCTGGCCCTGGGCCCCGCCGGAGACCTGGTGGATCATGATGCGGGCGTTGGGCAGGGCGCGGCGCTTGCCCTTGGTGCCGGCGGCCAGCAGCATGGCGCCCATGCTGGCGGCCTGGCCGATGCAGATGGTGGAGACCGGGCACTTGACGAACTGCATGGTGTCATAGATGCCCATGCCGGCGGTCACCGAGCCGCCCGGGCTGTTGATGTAGAGGAAGATGTCCTTCTCCGGGTCCTCGCTCTCCAGGAAGAGCAGCTGGGCCACCACCAGGTTGGCGACATAATCGTCGATGGCGGTCCCCAGGAAGATGATGCGGTCCTTGAGCAGCCTTGAATAGATGTCGTATCCGCGCTCTCCGCGCGCCGTCTGTTCCACCACCATGGGGACCAGTGCCATCGTCTCCTCCTCAGTGCCCGGGCAGGCCCGGGGCTTGTGGGTGCTCAGGCCGGGCTGACCTGGGCCTTGGCCAGCACCCAGTCCATGGCCTTGTCATTGAGCAGGCGGGCCTTGATGCCCTGCTCGCGGCCGGTCTCGGCGGCCCACTTGATGATCTCTGCCTCGCCCGCGCGCATCACCTGCGCGAAGCGGGCCATCTCCCTGCGGTACTCCTCATCGCTCACCGTGAGGCCCTCGCGCTGGGCCAGCTGCTCCAGCACCAGGCTCAGGCGGGCCCGCTTCTCGGCCTGCGGCCTCAGCTCGGCGCGCAGGGCGCCCAGGTTGGCCTCGTCGGAGCGGAAGGCCATGTTGCGGCGCTCCAGCTCCTGGCGCTCGCGGTCCACCAGGTAATCCACCTCGGCGTCCACCATCACGCTGGGCACCTGGAAGCCGTGCATGGCATTGAGGGCCTCGCCCGCCTGCTCGGCCAGGGCGGCCTTGCGGGCGCTCTCGGCCTGGGCCTTGAGGGTCTCCGCCAGCTTGGCTTTGAGCTCGGCCAGGGTCTGGTAAGGGCCGCTCTGCTTGGCCAGGTCATCGTCCAGGGCCGGCACCTGCTTCTCGCGCACCTCATGGACGTGCACGATGAACTCGATCTCCTTGCCCGCCAGCTGGGGGTTGGGATGCTCGGCCGGGAAGGGCACCTTGATGACGGCCTTGCCGCCCTTGGCCACGCCCTTGAGGCCCTCCTCGAAGCCCGGCAGGCTGCGCTTGCTGCCCAGCTCCACTGGCACGCGCTCGGCCCGCCCGCCCTCCAGGGCGGTGCTGCCGTCCTTGGCCACGTAATCCACCATCACCAGGTCGCCGTCCTGCGCCGGGCGGTCCAGGCTGGGGCCCAGGGTGGCCTGCTCCTCGGCCAGGCGCTTCAGCTCGGCCTCCACCTGGGCCTCGCCGGGCTCCGCGGCCGGGGCCTTCAGCTTGAGGGAGGCGGCCTCCGCCGCCACGGTGAAGGCGGGCTTCACCTCCACGCGGGCCTTGAAGCTCAGGCTGTTGTCATCGCCGAACTTGAGGTCCTCGATGGAAGGGCGGCCGATGGCGTCCAGCTTGGCCTGCTCCAGGGCCTCCAGGGTGGCCTCCGGCACCAGGCTCTCCAGCGCCTCATGCCGCGCGCTGGCGCCATAGGTGCGCTCCACCACCGCGCGGGGCACCTTGCCCTGGCGGAAGCCGGGGATCTTGGCGCTGCGGCCTATCTGCGCCAGCGCCGCCTCGATGGCCTGGGCCACCTTGTCCTTGGGCACCTCGATCTCAAGGGTGCGCCCCACCGGGCCATTCTCAAGCACCTTCACATTCATCCGGACCCCTCCTGGCTCATTGGAAAATAAGGAAAAGGATTATAAGCACCGCCCCCAGGCCTGTCAAGCAAGCCGCCCCCGGCGGGGCTCAGGCTTGGGCGAAGCTGATGCCCATGGCCTTGGCGGCCAGCAGCATGGGCTCGCGGGGGCCCACCTTGCGCACTTTGCCGCCCACCTGGGCCAGCGGGATGCTGTCCAGCCGCCCCTGCTTGAGCACCACCATGCGCCCGAAGCGGCCCTGCAGGGCCTGCTCGGCCGCGTGCCAGCCGAAGCGAGTGGCCAGGTTGCGGTCAAAGGCCGTGGGGGTACCGCCGCGCACCACATGCCCCAGCACCACGTTGCGGGCCTCGATACCGGTGATGCGCTCCAGGCTGTCGGCCACCACCTTGCCGATGCCGCCCAGCCGTATCTTCTCGGGCGAGAGCGGGTTGACCCTGCTGACCACCACCTTGCCGCCCTTGGGCGAGGCGCCCTCGCCCACCACCACAATGCTGGCTAACCGGCCCTGGGCCCTGCGCTGGGACACCAGCTGGGCGGCCTTATGCAGGCTAAAGGGCAGCTCAGGGATGAGGATGATGTCCGCGCCCGAGGCCATGCCGCTGTTCAGGGCCAGCCAGCCAGCGGTGCGGCCCATCACCTCCACCACCATGATGCGGTGATGGCTGTCGGCGGTGGTGTGCAGGCGGTCGATGGCCTCGGCGGCAATGGCCACCGCCGTGTCATGGCCAAAGGTCTGGTCAGTGCCCATCAGGTCGTTGTCGATGGTCTTGGGCACGCCCACGATGCGGGCACCCTTGCGGGCCAGCGCATCGGCCACCGTCATGGTGCCGTCCCCGCCCAGCACCAGCAGGCAGTCCAGCTGATGGCGCTTGAGCGTGGCGATGGCGTCGTCGCTGCGGTCGACAAAGGCGGGCTTGCCGCCGCG
>CAYXCT010000231.1:0-3354 GCA_964463435.1 uncultured bacterium
TCAGGGGCTGCCGGCTCTGCCGCTGGCATGGTCCTTGGGATGCGCCGGGCCTTGGCTGAGGCCGGCTTGCGCTCGTTTGCTGCCATGGTCTGCTCCTTTCTAGTTTGCCTCAAAAGGGGGCCCATCAGCCTGGGTAGCCCAGGTCCTGCAGGAACCCGCTGTCCCGCTTCCAATCCTTGCGCACCTTGACCCACAGCTGCAAAAAGACCTTGCCGCCTGCCAGCTGCTCCATCTCCTGCCGGGCTGCGGAGCCTATCTTCTTGAGCATGGCCCCGCCCTGGCCGATGACGATGCCCTTCTGAGACTCGCGCTCGACAAAGAGCGTGGCAGTGATGGCATGCACCCCGTTCTCGCGCTCCTTGTAGTCCTCCAGCACCACGGCCAGGCTGTGCGGCACCTCGTCCTGCATGAAGAGCAGGGCCTTCTCGCGCACCACCTCGGGCGCCAGGTCGCGCAGGGTCATCAGCGTGATCTCATCGCCCTGGTACTGCGCCTCGCCCTCGGGCAGCGAGCGGGCCAGCCAGCCTCGCACCGCATCCAGGCCCTCGTGCTTGCGCGCCGAGACCAAGAAGGCCGACTCCGGCTTGAGCTTGGCCTTCAGCCGCTCCAGCAGCGCCGCGCTGCGCTCGCCGCCGGAATCGCATTTGTTGACCAGCAAAGCCGTGCGCTTGGGCCTGAAAGCCAGCCCCTGCAGCAGGTCCTCGGGCAGGGGCACGTCATGGCTGGCCAGGAAGAGCGCCAGGTCGGCCTCGGCCAGCGAGGTGCCCGCCGCCCGCCGCATGCGGCCATGCAGGTGCTTCTCGGCCCCCGGCTCCACGGCCACCAGGCCTGGGGTGTCGGTGAGCAGGGCCTGCCAGCCCGGCTCGGTGACGATGCCGGTCACCCGCAGGCGCGTGGTGTTGGGCTTGGGCGCCACGGCCGAGACCTTCTGGCCCACCAGGGCGTTGAGCAGGGTGCTCTTGCCGGTGTTGGGCGCGCCCAGCAGGGCCACCACGCCAAAGCGGTGCGGGGCGCTCATGCCGCGCCCCCCGCCGGCCCGCTGGCCCGCCACACCCGCACCTTGAGCAGGCGGCGGGCGGTGCCCTCCAGCACGCTCATGCGCAGGTCGTTGTAGGACAGGCCCTCGCCCTTGCGCGGCACGCGGCCCATCTGGGTCACCACAAAGCCTCCCAGGCTGGCCATCTCGCCATCCTCGGGCAGGCCCAGCCCCAGCTCGGCGTTCAGGTCGGCCAGCGGGGCGCGGGCATCCACCGCATAGCTGCCGCCCGGCTCGGCCAGCCACAGCCGCTCCTCAGAGTCGTACTCGTCCTTGATCTCGCCCACGATCTCCTCCAGCAGGTCCTCCATGGTCACCAGGCCCGCGGTGCCGCCGAATTCGTCCACCACCAGGGCGATGTGCTGATGGCCCCGCTTGAACTCGCGCAAGAGCTCGCTCACCTTCTTGGTCTCGGGCACCACCGCCGCCGGCCGCAGGCAGTCCTTGAGCAGGATCAGGTCGCGGTTGGCCATGGCCGCCAAGAAGTCCTTGGCGAAGAGGACCCCCACGATGTTGTCAAAATGCCCGTCATAGACCGGCACCCGCGAGAAGCCGCACTCGATCAGCTCCTCGGCGATGCGGTCCATGGGGTCGCTGGCGCTGATGCACACCATGTCGGTGCGCGGCACCATCACCTCCTTCACCAGGGTGTCGCCGAAGGAGATGATGGAATGGATCATCTCGCGCTCTTCCTTCTCCAGCACGCCCTCGCGCTCGCCCTCGGCCACCGCCAGGCGTATCTCCTCCTCGGTCACCACCGGCACGCGCTCAAAGCTGCCGCCGCCCAGGGGCCGCGCCAGCAGGTTCACCGCCCGCATCAGCACCCGCACCAGCGGGCCCAGCACGCGCTCGGCTGGCCCCAGCAAAGGCAGCACCGCCAGGGCCACGGCCTCGGGCCGGCGCTTGGCCACCACCTTGGGGGCGATCTCGGCGGCCAGCAGCATCAGCGCCGAGACCAGCAGCGAGAGGGCCCAGCCGGCCAGGCGCTGCGGCAGGGCATCCTCCGCGCTCAGATAGCCCGCGGTGAGGGCCGAGGCCAGGAAGCTGAAGCTGATGACCGCCAGGTTGCTGCTGACGATGATGGTGGTGAGCAGGCGGCCGGCATCGCCCTCAAAGGCCTGCAGCATGGCGGCGTAGCGCGGCCGCTCCTCGGCCAGGCGGCGCAGGCTCAGGCGCGGCAGCGAGGTGAGCGCGGTCTCGGCCGCGGCGAAGAAGGCGGCGGCCAAGACGGCGGCCAGCAGCAGGCAGGCTTCCAGCAGGGGCAGCATCAGCGCGCCCCCGGCAGGGGCAGGGCGCTGGCGCGGTGGCCCGCCGCGGCCAGCAGCCGGCGCTGGGCCCGCCACAGGGCGGCCTCCTGGGCCGGGCTGTCATGGTGCTGCCCGGCCAGGTGCAGGCAGCCGTGCAGCAGCAGCAGGGAGGTCTCTCGTCGCAGGGACGCCTCAAAGCGGGGGTGATGGCGCAGCACATAGGGCCAGTCCAGGGCCAGGTCGCCCAGGTGGCCGGCAAAGCCGCGCGGGGCCCGGCCCGCCAGGGCCGGGAAGCTCAGCACGTCGGTGGCGGCATCCACGCCGCGCCAGCGGCGGTTGAGGCCGCGCACGGCCTGGTCGCCGGCCACCAGCAGGTTCAGCGAGGCCTTGGGCATCCCCAGCTGGCCCAGGTAGAAGCTGAGCAGGCCGGCCCAGGCCCGCTCTGGGACCTGCCAGCGCCTCAATTTGTTGATGATGCTGATGGTCATGCGCTCCTGCACCTGAGAGCCGGCGGAGCCGGCCTGAAAACACGAACTCCCATCCCGATGCCGGGATGGGAGTTCGCACAAACCAGAGCCAGGGCTCAGTACTTGACCGGCAGGTTCTTGCGGGGCTTGGTGCGGGGCTGGTAGGCCGGGGTGTCCTTGGCCTTCTTCACCGCGTCAGCGATCTCCTGCTCGGTGTATTCCTTCTTGTAGCGCAGGTCCTGCTTGGGATAGATGAAGTCAGGATCCTCGATCTGGTCGCGGTTCTCGCGGAACAGGAGCGGCCAGCGGAAGCTGTCGGTCAGGGTGCCGTCGCTGCCGGCGATCTTCCACAGGCTGTCGCCCGGCTTGACCACGTAGCTGCCCATGGACGGCAGCTCGACCTTCTTAGGCTCGGGCTTCTCAGCCTTGGGCTTCTCCGAGGCGCAGCCCGCCAGGGTGGCGGCCAGGGCGGCAACAGCGAGGATGTTCAAGAGCTTCATGAAAACTGCCTCCTATGTTGAGGATGGGGTCAGTACTTGACGGGCAACTGCTTGCGCGGGCTGGTGCGGGCCTCATAGGGCGGCGTGTCCTTGGCCTTCTGCAC
>CAYXCT010000232.1:0-3298 GCA_964463435.1 uncultured bacterium
CTGCCGGCGGGGTCCCTTCGCCCATGGACTGCTATCTGCTCCAGCGGGGCATCCGCACGCTGCCCCTGCGGATGAAGCAGCACCAGGCCAATGCCTTCGCGGTGGCCGAGTTCCTGCGCGCCAGCCCCAAGGTTGAGGCCGTGTTCTTTCCCGGCTTCGCGGACCATCCTGGCCATGCCATCGCCCTGAGGCAGATGCGCGGCTTCCCGGGCATGGTGTCGTTCCGCCTTGCGTGCGGGCTTGCCGAGACCAAGCGCTTCTTCGAGCGCTTGCGGCTCATCCTGCCTGCAGAGAGCTTGGGCGGGGTCGAGTCCCTGGCCTGCCACCCGGCCACCATGACCCATGCCGCCATCCCGCCCTCCGAGCGCCAGCGGGTGGGCATCACTGAGAACTTGGTGCGCCTCTCCCTGGGCATCGAGGACCACGAAGACCTGGCCGAAGACCTGCAGCAAGCGCTGCTTTAAGCGTTCGCACCCTCCAAAGGAGTCCGCTTCATGCCGGTGCCTAGCAAACGCGTTGGGCTTTTCACCGAATCGGTCATCCGCAGGATGACGCGGGTCGCCATCGCCCACAATGCCATCAACCTATCGCAGGGCTTCCCTGACTTCAACCCGCCGGCGCCCATCGAGGAGGCGCTGGAAAAGGTGGCCAGAAAGGGCCCGCACCAGTACGCCGTGACCTGGGGCGCGGCCAATTTCAGGGCCGCACTGGCAGAAAAGCAGGCCCCGCGCATGGGCATCCCCATCGATCCAGACAAGAACATCGTGGTCACCTGCGGCAGCACCGAGGCCATGATGGCTTCTATGATGACGGCCTGCAATCCTGGGGACAAGGTGATCGTCTTTTCGCCCTTCTACGAGAACTATGCGGCGGATGCCATCCTTTCCGGGGCTGAGCCGGTCTATGTGCCCCTGCATCCGCCCAGCTTCAGCTTCAACCCGGCCGAATTGCGGGCCGCCTTTGCGCAGCACAGGCCCAAGGCCCTGGTGCTCTGCAACCCGTCCAATCCCACAGGCAAGGTCTTCACCCGCGAAGAACTGCAGGTGATCGCGGATCTGGCGCGCGAATTCGACAGCTATGTGATCACCGATGAGGTCTATGAGCACATCATCTATCCGCCCCATCGCCATACCTATTTTGCCTCTTTGCCCGGGATGGCCGAGCGGACCTTCTCGTGCAGCAGCCTTTCCAAGACCTATTCCATCACCGGATGGCGGCTTGGTTATGTGATCGCCCCGGAGGCTTTGATCAATGAGGCGCGGAAGATCCACGATTTTCTGACCGTGGGCGCGGCATCGCCGCTGCAGGAAGCGGCAGTCACCGGGCTCAAGCTGCCGGCGAGCTATTATGAAGGGCTGGGGGCCCTGTATCTCAAAAAGCGCGACCTGTTCTTGGGGCTTCTGCGCGAGGCAGGGCTAAGCTTCAACGAGCCGGAAGGCGCCTACTTTGTGATGGTGGATGTGACTGGGTTCGGAGTTGAGGATGATGTAGCCTTCGCCGAGTGGCTGGCCCGGGAGGTCGGTGTGGCGGGCGTGCCGGGGTCCAGCTTCTTCCGCGATGAGGCGCGCAAATTCATCCGCTTTCATTTCGCCAAGGGCGAGGATGTCTTGCGCGAAGCCGGGCGGCGCCTGAAGGCCCTTCGCGAGAAGGCGGCCGGGCAGCCATGGCGCTGACCTCCGTGCGCTGGCACGGGAGGGGCGGCCAGGGCTGCTTCACCGTGGCCCGCCTGCTCGGCGCCGCCGCGGTGCGCGATGGCCGCCAAGCCCTGGCATTCCCATCCTTCGGGCCGGAGCGCCGCGGCGCCCCGGTCATCGGGCATACGCGCCTGGCTGACCAGCCCATCCATGACCGGGCGGCGGTCCTCAAGCCCGATGCGGTGGTGCTCTTGGACGACACGCTCCTGGCCCCTGCGGTGTGGGCGGGCTTGGGCAAGGGCTTGCTGCTGGTCAATGCGCCAGAGGACGCCGCCCTGAGCGCGCCGCCCGAGCTGCGGCTGGTCCGCTTTGACGCCACGGCCCTGGCCTTGCAGGTCTTGGGCAGGCCCATCGCCAACACCGCACTGCTGGGCGCCTTGGTCGCCCTGACCCGATTTGTGACCCTGGCTGCGGTGGAAGCTGCGGTGAGCGCCGACCTGAAGCCAGCGCTCATCGCGCGGAACCTGGACCTGCTGCGCGAGTCGCACCGGAGGTTCGCTGATGCCTGAATCGCGCATTGTGATCGTGCCCTGGCAGGCCCCGGAGCTGCTGGAGGACTATCCGGCCTGGCCGCACACCCCTTCCGGCCGCCTGGTGGAAGGGCACGCGGCCTGGCGCCTGCAGCGGCCCCAGCTGGACCCCAGCCTGTGCACCGGCTGCCTGCAGTGCTACCTGCTCTGCCCGGATGCTGCCCTGGCCGTGGTGGCGGGGGCATTGGAGATAGACCTGCGCTTATGCAAAGGCTGCGGCGTCTGCGCCAAAGAGTGCCGCCAATCTGCCATCCAGATGGCCCCGGAGCGCTCATGAAGACCGGGCTCCAATTCCTGGCAGGCAATGAGGCGGTGGCCGCTGGCGCGGCGCTGGCGCGGCCGCAGGTGGTGGCCGTGTATCCCATCACGCCCCAGACCACCATTGTCGAGCGCTTGGCGGATTGGCACGCCAACGGCGAGCTTCAGTGCGAGTTCCTGCATGTCGAATCAGAGCATTCGGCGCTTTCGGCTGCCATGGGCGCCAGCGCCCTGGGCGCCCGCACCTTCACCGCCACCTCATCGCAGGGGCTGCTCTACATGTGCGAATGCCTGCATTACGCCGCTGGCGGGCGCTTTCCCATCGTCATGGTCAATGCCAACCGCGCCCTGGCGCTGCCCTGGAACATCTATGGCGACCAGCGTGACAGCCTGTCCCAATTGGAATCCGGGTGGATCCAGCTCTATGCATCCAATGCCCAGGAAGCCCTCGACCTGACCCTGCAGGCTTTCCGCCTGGCGGAGGATCCCCGGGTGGCCACCCCCGTGATGCTCAATGTGGATGGCTTCGCCCTCACCCACACCTATGAGCCGGTCCAGGTGCCCGAGCCTGCGCAGGCGGGCGCCTTTCTGCCGGCCTTCAAGCCGGCCTTTCGCATGGATCTGGATGCCCCCCTGAGCCTGGGCTTCAGCGCCGGGCCAAGGGACAACACGGCCTTCAAGATAGCGCAGCACCGGGGCTGCCTGGCCGCGGAATCCGTTCTCGATGAGGTGGATGCCGAGTTCGCCAGGCATTTTGGGCGCAGCTGGGGCGGGGCCCTGGAGCCCTGGCATGTGGATGGCGCCGAGGCGGTGGTG
>CAYXCT010000233.1:0-3275 GCA_964463435.1 uncultured bacterium
CAAAACCTACATTTTCCGTTAGAATGGTCTCCAACCCTGGAGATTCCAATGCCCCCCAAGAAAGCAGCGGCCCTGAAGAAACAGCCCTCACATCCCGCCTTGACGACGCTGCCACCTCAGAGTCGAGCACCTTGATGCGGGGCATCTGCCACCTGAGCAAGAGCCTAAAACCAAAAAGGCCCGCTCAGCGCGGGCCTTTTGCTGCTGCCACTCCCAGGGCTCAGCCCAGGGCGTCCATCTCCTCTTCGGAGATGTCGAAGTTGGCGTAGACATTCTGCACGTCGTCGTTGTCTTCCAGGGCCTCCATCAGCCTCAGCATGCCCGCGGCATCCTTGCCCGTCAGCTTCACCGTGGTGCTGGGCAGCATGGTCAGCTCAGCCGAGGTGGCGGTGATGGACTTGGCCGCCAGGGCCTTCTGCACCTTGTCAAAGTCTTCCAGGGCCGTGGTCACCTCATAGGCCTCCTCCGAGACCGTCATGTCCTCTGCCCCGGCGTCCAGCACCAGGGTCATGAAGTCATCCTCGGCCGCGGCGGTCTTGGGCACGCTGATGAGCCCCTTCTTCTTGAACATCCAGCCCACCGAGCCCGGCTCGCCCATGTTGCCGTTGCCCTTGGTGAAGATGTTGCGCACCTCAGCCGCGGCGCGGTTCTTGTTGTCGGTCAGCACTTCGACGATGACAGCGCAGCCCGCCGGGCCGTAGCCCTCGTAGACCACCTCTTCATAATTGGCGCCCTCAAGGTCGCCGGTGCCCTTCTGGATGGCGCGCTTGATGTTGTCAGCCGGCATGTTGATGGCCTTGGCCTTCTCAACCACGGTGCGCAGGCGGGCGTTGGAGTTGATGTCACCGCCGCCATCGCGGGCCGCCACGATGATCTCGCGGATGTACTTGGTGAAGAGCTTGCCGCGCTTGCTGTCGATGATGGCCTTCTTGCGCTTGGTGGTAGCCCATTTCGAGTGCCCAGACATGCGAAAAGCCTCCTGATCGGGTCGGTGAAGCCAAGAGAAACTGGTGGCGAAACGATAAAGCCCCAAAGCTGGCCAGAGGGCCCATAGCCTTGGGGCGGTGATTATAACCAATGCCAACTGAGCCTGTCAACAAACGTGCGCCTGGAACTGCTGCCAGGCCTCAATGCGGCTGCGTCACCATGGCCTTGACGACCACGGCCCCGCTCTGCTGGCCGGCCCTCTCAGCCCTCACCCGGATGAAATAGAGGCCCCTTGGCAGGCCCTTGAGCGCCGCTCCCAGGGGGACTTGGTTCCAGCCGGCGCGGAGCGCGATGCTGGCATGGGACTTGGCAGCCAGCACCAGGGCCCTGGTGTAGACCTTCAGCTCCACGCCATCAGCAGGCCCTTTCAATTTGATGGCGAGCGATGCCGGGTTGGGGTTGGGCACGGGCTCGGCCGCCAGGATGTCAAGGGCGCCGCCCGCCACCAGGGTGGCAGTGGCCGAAGCGCTGAGGGAGGGCGTCTGGGTGGGGCAGGGCGTGAGCGTCGCAGACGCGGTGGCGGTGCGGCTGGCCGTGGCAGAGGGAGTGGGGCTGGGGCTGCCGGTGGGCGTGGGCGAGGCCGAGCCAGTGGGGGTGGGGCTGGAGCTGGGCTCTGCCGTTGAGCTGGGCGATGCCGTGGCCGTGGAGGTGGCCGAAGCTGTCGGGGACGAAGAAGCGCTGGGAGTGCCCGATGGGCTCAAGCTGATAGTGCTGGTCGCCGAGGCGCTCGAGGTGGCAGAGGGCGTTAGAGTGGGGGTGGAGCTCTCTGCCGCGGTTGGGCTGGTGGTGGCGCTGATCGTCAAGGTGGCTGTCGCGCTGCGGCTCAAGGTGGGCGTGGCTGTCAGCGTGCCAGTAAAAGCCGGGGTGGCGGATGAGGTGAAGGTGCCGGTGCCAGTCCGGGTCGGCGAAGCAGTGCTCTGCACCTCTGTAGCCGAAGGCGTGGGCGTGCAGCTGGCGGTGCCAGTGGGCTTTGCCGTGCCCGTTGCAGTGGGCGAAGCAATGGGGGTGAAGGTGGGCGTGGAGGCCACGCAGTCGCCCACCAGGGTGACAACGCTCTGGGCAGGCAGGCTAAAGGTGAAGCTGCCGCTGCTCACGGCCACGGCCGCCTGCTGGGCCAGGGCGCTGGCCGAATCAGTCACCCAAGGGGCCATGCTGTTGACCGCCATCCCAGAGAGGCTGAAGGCCTGGCTGACCGCCGAGGTGCCCTTGTTGATGGCCACCAGGACCACCCGCGACCCATTGTAATAAGCGGAGCAGGAGACGCCCGTGACCGGGCTCTCAGTGGCAGAGATGCGCGTGAAGCCAGGGCGGATGAACTTGCTGTAGTTGCCCAGCACATAGAGCTTGTCGCTATAGGTGGTGTCATTGGTGCCGCTGACCAGGCCCGAGTTGTCCGTGGCGTTGATCCACCAATGGTGGAAGGCGCTCATGCCCCAGTCCGCCACGCAGGTGTGGATCCAGTAGGCCTCCTCCAGGGCGGAAGTCATGCTGTTGTCCACGCCGGCCCCGGTGACATCTGAGATCTCGGTCTCCCAATACTTCTGGCTGGTGAGCTGGGTGAAATTCCCCGAGGAGAGGGGCAAGGCGCTGTAGAAAGTGCCCGTGGAGTTGCTGCTGGTCAAGGCGCCGTAGAGATGACCAGCCACGATGCCCACATAGGGCGCGGCATTGGCGTCATCCATGGCGGTGGCGGCCAGCGCCAGCTTGTCCCCAAAGCTCTCGGTGATGATGATCTTGGTGCTGAAGCCGGCGGTCTTGAAGGCCGGGCCCAGGTAGCTGCCCACAAAGGTGTCAAAGTTCTGGGCGGTCCAGAGGCAAGCCTCGTAATTGGGGTCCCAATCCGGCTCATTCTGGGGGGACAGCGCATAGAGAGTGACGCCAGTGCTGCTCTTGACATTGTTGACGTAATTGACCAGGTAGCTGGAGTAGCCCGAGTAGTTGGCGGCGGTCCCGTTGAAGCTGGAGCTGTCAGTGGCCGGGTTCCCTGCGCCCTGGTTGTTGCCATTCACATTGTCATTGTTCTTGTATTGGGCGGGCGGGCTCCACTCAGTGCTCCAGATGCGGATGGCGGGGTTGACCCCCACGGCCACCGTCATGTTGGCCTCTTCGGTGCCAAAATTGCCGGTGGGGTCGATGCGAGTGCGCAGCAAGGAGAGGCCCACGTGGCCATTGATGTGGCCCGCGGTGTTGGCCACGGGCAGGCTGGAATCATCCGCGAAGAGGACCTGGGCCTCGGTCGCATTGATCGAGTTCCAGGCGCTGGATGCGCCGAAGCCGTCCATCACCTG
>CAYXCT010000234.1:0-1833 GCA_964463435.1 uncultured bacterium
AACATCGGCATCGACACCTGGGGCGTCTCGGCGCCCGCGTCGGTGCTGGCCGAGTACTTCGGGCTGAGCCCGGAGAAGATCGCCAGCCGCGTGGCGGGCTGGCTCAAGGAGCTGAAGGGCTGATGAAGATGCTGGAAGAGCTCATTGCGCGGGGATTGATGACCCAGGCCATTGACGCCGAGGGCCTGGCCGCGCGCCTGGAGCAGGGCCCGCTCACGCTCTATTGCGGCTTTGACCCCACGGCCGACAGCCTGCATGTGGGCCACCTGCTGCCGGCCCTGGTGCTGCGCCGCTTCCAGCTGGCAGGCCACAAGCCCATCGCCCTGGTGGGCGGGGCCACCGGCCTCATCGGCGACCCCAGCGGCAAGGCCCAGGAGCGCAGCCTGCAGCCGGCCGGCTCGGTGGCGGATTGGTCCGCGCGCCTGCAGGGCCAGCTCTCGCGCCTGCTGGACTTTAGCCAAGGCCCGGCCCAGGCCGAGGTGCTCAACAACCATGACTGGATAGGCCAGCTCTCGGCCATAGAATTCCTGCGCGACCTGGGCAAGCACTTCTCGGTCAATGTGATGCTGCAGAAGGAATCGGTGCGCCGGCGCCTGGAAGAGGGCGGCATCAGCTTCACCGAGTTCAGCTACCAGCTGCTGCAGAGCTACGACTTCCTGCACCTGCAGCAGGCCAAGGGCTGCCAGCTGCAGATCGGCGGCAGCGACCAGTGGGGCAACATCACCGCTGGCGCGGACCTGGTGCGCAAGGTGGCGGGCCAGCCGGCCTGGGGCCTCACCGTGCCCCTGGTCACCAAGAGCGATGGCGCCAAGTTCGGCAAGACCGAGTCCGGCGCCATCTGGCTGGACCCGGCCAAGACCAGCCCCTACCAGTTCTACCAGTTCTGGCTCAACACCCCGGATGCGGATGCCGTCAAATTCCTGAACTTCTTCACCTTTCTGGGCGCTGATGAGATCGCCAGCCTGGCCGCGGAGCTGGCCCAGCATCCCGAGCGGCGCGGGGCCCAGACCCGCTTGGCCGAGGAGCTCACCCGCCTCATCCATGGCGAGCCTGGCCTGGCCTCGGCGCGGCGCGTCACCGCGGCCCTGTTCCAGGGCCAGGTGGCTGAGCTGTCCCGGCCCGAGATCGAGCAGGCCTTTGAGGGCGCGGCCAGCCACAGCCTGGCGCTGGCTGACATCAGCCTAGTGGATGCCCTGGTGGCCAGCGGAGCCTGCGCCAGCAAGCGCCAGGCCCGCGAGGACATCGCGCAAGGGGCCATCCTGGTCAATGGGGCCAAGGCGCAGGACCCGGCGGCCCTGCTTGGCGCCAAGGAGCGCCTGCATGGCGCCTTCACCGTGATACGGCGCGGCAAGAAGAGCTACACCCTGCTGCGCTGGGGCTGAGGCTTGCAGACGTCTTTTGCTTGGCTTTTTAAACCCCCTTGTCGCATCGCCTGCTTCGTGATATAAGAACCCGTCTTCCCAAACCCATTCATGGAGGTTTCAATGAAGAAGATCATCCTGGGCGCCGCCCTGCTGGGCGCGGCCCTTGCTGGCGCGCTGGCTGCCGACCAAGCCGCGGCTCCTGCCGCTGCCGCCGCCCCTGCCGCTGCGGTCAAGGCTGTCCCTTATCCCAAGGACGCCATGATCATCGACGATTTTGAGGGCCTGGGCGTCTCCAAGCTCAAGACCGGCTGGTATGCTGGCTGCGACACCAACAACCTGGGCAGCAAGCTCGAGCCCCAGCCCTTCAAGGTCACTGACGGCGGCGCGCCCCTGACCCCGGGCCACTGCGGCCGCATCTTCGGCCACTTTGGCAAGAACCAGGCCCCCTGGCCCTATGCCCAGCTCTCGC
>CAYXCT010000234.1:1843-3274 GCA_964463435.1 uncultured bacterium
TCAAGAGCCCCAAGGCTGCCATGGACATCTCGGGCTACAAGGCCATCGCCTTCTGGGCCAAGGGCGACATGAAGAACTACAAGGTCACCCTGTGCCGCGATGCCGTCACCGACTACGCTGACTTCGCCGCTCCCTTCTTCGCCGGCAAGCAGTGGAAGCAAGTGGTCATCGCCTTCACCGACTTCAGCCAGCCCAGCGACTGGGGCAAGAAGGTCCCGGCCGGCTGGAAGGACGTGAACCAGGTCAAGTGGGGCCCCATCTACAACGATGTGGACTTCGACATGTCGATCGACGACATCGCCCTGCTCAAGGAAGTCCCGGTCAAGAAGTAAGCCTCGCCCGACAAGGCAAAGGAGCCCCGCCGCAAGGCGGGGCTCTTCTTTTATCAGCATCCTTGAGAGAGCCATGAGCCCCATGCCCCCCAGCCTGAGCCTGCTGAGCGCCGCGCCCTTCGCGCTGCTGCTGCTCGCCATCGCCCTGCTGCCGCTCATCCCCCGGGCCGCTGCCTGGTGGGCGCGCGAGCAAAGCCAGGCCTTGGCCTGCGGGCTGGCCGCCGCGGCTGGGGCCCTGCTCTATGCCCTGCCCACGGGCGACTGGGGCCGGCTCTGGCAGAGCGCCCTGCAATACGCGGCCTTCATCGCGCTCCTGGGCGCGCTCTACACCATCAGCGGCGGCATCCACGTGCAAGGCGGCCTCAGCGGCCGGCCCGGGTCCAACACCCTGCTGCTGCTCATCGGCGGCTTGCTGGCCAACCTGCTGGGCACCACCGGGGCCAGCATGCTGCTCATCCGGCCCCTGCTCAAAGCCAACCAGCACCGCAAGCACCGGGCGCATGTCGTCATCTTCTTCATCTTCATCGTCAGCAACACCGCGGGCCTGCTCACGCCCCTGGGCGACCCCCCGCTGTACCTGGGCTTCCTCAAGGGCGTGCCCTTTGCCTGGACCCTGCGCCTGCTGCCGGAATGGCTGCTGGCCCAGGGCCTGCTGCTGGCGGCTTTCTACCTGCTCGACCGGCACTGGGCTGAGGGGCCCGCGGGCGGGCCTGGCCCGCGCCCCAAGCTGCGGATCGAGGGCATCATGAATCTGGAGCTGCTCATCTGCGTCCTGGCCCTGGTCGCCCTGCTGGGCACGGCGCTGCATCCCCTGGGCCTGGGGCCTGATGCAAAGAGCCTGGCTGAGCAGGGCATCCAGGCCCTGGCCTTCTCGGCCCTGGCCTGGGCCTCCTACAAGGCCACGCCGCAGCGCATCCATGCGGAGAACCATTTCAGCTTCGCGCCCTTGCGCGAGGTGGCCATCCTCTTCTTCGGCATCTTCGGCGCCATGATCCCGGTGCTGGCCCTGCTTTCCGCGGCCGGGGCGCAGGGCGGCTTAGAGAGGCCCTGGCAGGCCTTCTGGCTGAGCGGCGGCTTGTCCGCCTTCTTGGACAGCGCG
>CAYXCT010000235.1:0-3260 GCA_964463435.1 uncultured bacterium
GGTGACCCTGGGGAGCCTGGGCGGCGAATTGCGGGGCGTGGTGGATGCTTTGCGCGCCGAAGGCCTGAAGGTGGGCAGCCTGCGCCTGCGCCTGCTGCGCCCCTTTCCCGCCGAAGCGCTGCGCCGGGCGCTGGCGGGCGCGCGGGCGGTGGGCGTGCTGGAGAAGAATGTCTCGGTGGGCTTTGAGGGCACGGTGTGCAGCCAGGTGCGCGCGGCCTTGCACCCGCTGGGCGCGGCTGCGCCGGGAGTGGCGGGCTTCACGGGAGGGCTGGGAGGCCGCGACATCCCGGCCGCGGAGCTCAAGGCGGTCTTTTTGGGGCTCTTGGCGCATGGGGGAACCCACGACAATGCCGTGGGCTGGGTCGACCCCGGGGTGCGCAATGCCTGAGGCGCTCTCGAAGAACCTGTCGCGCCTGGGCCTGGGGCCTGAAGAGCCCTTTGTGGGGCACAAGGCCTGCGCCGGCTGCGGGGGCACAGTGGCCCTGCGCCTGGCGCTGAAGGCGCTCGGCCCAAGGGTGTTCGTGGGGGTGCCGGCGGGCTGCATGTCCGCAGTGGCCTTCCTCTATCCCCAGATGGCTTTTGGCGTGAACGCCATGATCTCCACCTTCGCGGGGACGGCCTCGCTGCTCTCGGGCATGGCCGCTGCGGTGAAGGCCCTGGGCATCCGCGATGCCCACGTGGTGGGCTTTGCCGGCGATGGGGGCACGGCGGACATCGGCATCCAGGCCCTGTCTGGGGCCATCGACCGCGGTGACCGCATCATCTACATCTGCTATGACAATGAAGCCTATATGAATACCGGCGTGCAGAAGAGCGGGCTCACGCCCCTGGGCGCCAGCACCACCACCTCGCCTGCGGGCAGCGTGCTCAAGGGCGCGACCGCCTCCAAGAAGGATTTCTTCGGCATCATCGCCGCGCATGGCATCCCCTATGCTGCCACGGCCAGCATAGGCTATCCGCACGATTATCTGCGCAAGGTGAGGAAGGCCGCTACCGTGGACGGCCCCTCGTACATCCAGGTGCTGGCGCCCTGCCCCACAGGCTGGGGCTCGGCCATTGATTCGGCCGGCGAATTGGGCCGCTTGGCTGTGGATTGCGGCCTTTGGCCCCTGAGGGAGTATGAGGGCGGGGTGCATCGCTTGAACCGGGACCCGGCGCGATTCAGCCCTTTGGCAGGCTACCTGGCGCAGCAGGCACGGTTCAAGCACCTGGACGCAGGGATGGTGTCCCGGCTTGAGCAGCAGCGCGATGAGAAATGGAAGGCTCTGAGGCAGTGGGCGGAATTTGGCAAGCAAGCCAAGCCGGAGGATCTGCCAATCACAAAGGAGGTTGTGCCATGAGCAGCGGTGACGAGCGAAAGTACTGGGAGCCTGAGCTGGAGACCCTTCCCCGGCCCCAATTGGAGGCCTTGCAGCTGAAGCGCCTGAAGCAGCACCTGGCTTTTGCCTATGAGAGATCCCCCTATTACCGCCAGAGCTTTGACGCGGCGGGGGTGAAGCCCGCTCAGCTGCGGCATCTGGAGGACCTGCGCCTCTTCCCCTTCACGGACAAGAAGGTGGAGCGGGACCGGCAGCTGGCGGCCCCGGACCTGGGGGACATGGTGGCCGTGCCCGAGCGGGACATCGTCTTCGTCTCCGCCTCCAGCGGCTCCACGGGCGTGCCCACGCTGAGCCCTTTCACCCAAAAGGACTTTGCCGACTTCCAGAATGTGGAGTCGCGGCAGTATTGGAGCATCGGCATGCGGCCCACGGACCGCTACTTGCATGCGCTCAACTTCTCCCTGTTCGTGGGCGGCCCAGATGTGATCGGCGCCCAGAACCTGGGCGCGCTGTGCATCTGGGGCGGCACGCTGCCCTCTGACCGGCTGCTCTATGTCATGAAGCAGTTCAAGCCCACCATCACCTGGACCACGCCCTCTTACGCCTGGCACCTGGGCGAGGAGGCCATCAAACAGGGCCTGGATCCCCGCAAGGACCTGTTCATCCGCAAGATCATCGTGGCCGGGGAGCCGGGGGGATCCATCCCCGCCACGCGCAAGGCCATCGAGGAGATCTGGGGAGCGGACCTTTATGATTATTACGGCCTGTCCGACATCTTCGGGTCCTGCGCCGGCATGTGCCCCCACAAGGACGGCCTGCATCTGGCGGAGGACAACATCCTGCTCGAAGTGCTCGACCCCAACACCCAGCAGCCGGTGCCTGACGGGACCCCCGGGGAGATGGTGCTCACCACGCTGCAAAAGGAAGCCCGGCCCATGATCCGCTTCCGCACCGGGGACATCATCATCCGCCACCCTTCGGCCTGCCCCTGCGGCCGCACCTTCTCGCGCTTTGTGGTGCAGGGCCGCATCGATGACATGATCATCGTCTCGGGGGTCAACATCTTCCCCAGCGACATCGAGTTCGTGGTGCGCGGCAATCAGCGGCTGAGCGGGGAATACCGCATCACCGTCTATGAGGAGGAGCGCCTCACCAAGTTCGATGTCGAGATCGAGACCATCAGCGGCCACGAGCACGCGGCCGAGGAGCTCAGCCGCCAGGTGGCTTCTGAGGTGAAGCTGCGGTCCGGGATCCGCCCCAAGCATGTCAAGGTGCTGCCGATCGGCAGCATCCCCCGCTCCACGCACAAGGCCAAGCGGCTGGTGGACCTGCGGAAATAGGCGCGGCTATGAGCTTCAGCCACGGTGGCATGGACGGCTTTGGCCCGGCGGCGGGGGAAGCTGAGGGAGTTTGGACAGCGCCGCGCTTTCCCCTGGCCGGCGGCGGCACCCTGGCGCCGCTGTCTTTGGCGTGGCGCTCGTGGGGCCGCCTCAGCCCGGCCGGGGACAATGTGGTGCTGCTCTTTCACCCCTTCGGCAACGACCGGCACGCCGCGGGCCTGCGCCCCAATGGCAAGCCGGGCTGGTGGGCCAAGCTCATCGGGCCCGGCTTGGCGGTGGACACCCGGCGCTGGCTGGTGGTCTGCGCTGAGGTGCCCGGCGGCTTGAACGCGCCGGTCAAGCGCGGCAAAGGCCTGCCTGCCATCGCTGTCAAGGATTGGGCGGCTGCGCATGGGGGCCTGCTCGCCAGCTTCGGCATCCGCCAAGTGGCTCTGGCCGTGGGCGGCAGCATGGGCGGCGTGCAGGCGCTGCAATGGCTGGCATCCGGGAGGATGCGGACGCGGCGCGCCCTGGTGGTGGCGGCTTCCCCGCGCCTGGGCGGGCATGGCCAGGCATTCTGCTCCTTCATGCGCACCTTGCTGGGCGGAGGGCCCCGGGGCTT